>NZ_JCAMOQ010000064.1:0-43365 GCF_059512365.1 Bradyrhizobium sp. Ses1 | reverse complement strand
GTCTGGGAGACTAGGGGTCGAAGGTTCAAATCCTTTCGCTCCGACCATTTTTCTCAATATTTTCAACGGCGTATTCCATCGAGACGTTTACATAGAACGCCAGTTTACACAGCGGTTTACAATTTTTGTTCGCTGAGCGTTCCCGGCCGGCTCCACTCTTGGAAGGGGTGGGCATGAGCGGGCCTGTCCGTATCCAACGCCAGCGCACCAAGGGCTGGAAGGCTCCGGATGGCGCGGTCTATGTCGGCCGTCCGGGGCCATGGGGCAATCCCTACTCGCCAGGCGACTACCTCGACAAAGGTCCATATGCCGGCACGTTCGTGCGCAACACCATGCATGCGGTGGTGCTGTATCGGGAATGGGCCTTAAGGGCGATGCGCGGCGACGCAAATCCTCAGGAGGACGGCAGCCCGGCGCCGACCAAGGCAGAGGTTGCTGCAGCTATGGAGAGCCTCCGGGGCAAAACGCTCATGTGCTGGTGCAAAGTCGGCGAACCGTGTCACGCCGACGTGCTGCTCGAACTGGCGAACGGTCCCACTCGTTCAGGGAGCGCGGAGCGATGAGCGACGACCCGATTACCGAAGAGTGGCTTAAGGCGGTAGGCTTCAAATGGCACCAGTTCGACCGCCAGCCGTCGAAACACTGGCTGTTATGGCTGGGTGCCGGCCTGAAGGAGAAGCCGTGCCTGACGAGCTACGAGGACATCGGGATAGAGCTCGCAGCCAACGTCCCATCACGAGATGGCGACATGGATTGGTTCTGCTGGCTACGAAGTGACGGCGCCGGGCGCTATCATCGCTTCATCCACCTTCGCCACGTGCAGACCAGAAACGATGTCATGCTCCTGGTTGTCGCGATCACAGGCCGGCCGTGGACGCCGGAGAATCATCTGTTCGGTTCGCTGCGATCGCCGATGGACGCCGATCGCATCCGAGAGGACAGGCAACGGGCCGACCAGCGGATGATCCACGAAGCATCGCCTTTCCACAAGTGGGCCGATATCGAGAAGGACGACACGCGAGGCCGGGCGCTTCCCGAGCACATGACGGCGGCAATCAACGGCGGCGGGGCGAAGTAGTATGCCCCGCCTCACCCGCGTCGGCTCATGGACCTTGTTTTGTATGGCGGTGATCTTGGTCTTGGTTTTGGCCAGGAAGCTGTTGACCAGCAGCTAGTGAGATCGGACGCGCCCGACGCAAGACCTAGCGGCTTGCCGCCGCGGGCCGCAGGCCGCATTTTCACGCTATGGGCACCAAGTCACGCGAGACGATCTTCGGCGCATCCGTGCGCGCGGCGGCCGAGCAGGCGCTCGAGGCGCGCAAGAAAGCCGATCGGCTCGCCTGCGAAGCCTGGAACAAGCGCATGCTTGCGTTCCAGGGACCGGCGCAGCCCTCGCCTGCCCTCGGTGACGCACTCAATGCCGGCTACACCTATCTCGAAGTGAAGTGTCTCGGCTGCGAGACGCACCAGACCGTCGCGCTCGATATCGTCCGCCGGCCGAAGACGACGCCAATCCACGAGCTCGAGCGCTACATGCGCTGCAAGCTTTGCTCGGAGGAGCGCGGCTATCCGTACAAGCGCAGTCATCTGATCGCGGTGCGGCCGACGAAGATCTCCGCGCAGGATCCGCCCTCAACCTGGTGGCCGGGCGAACGCTGAGGACCCCTAATGTGTAATCTCTACTCCATCACCACCAACCAGGAGGCGATCCGCGCGCTCTTTCGCGTCGTCAACCGCTACGTCGGCAACCTGCCGCCGATGCCTGGCGTGTTTCCTGATTACCCAGCCCCCGTAATCCGCGACGGCACCGACGGCCGTGAGCTGGTGCTGATGCGCTGGGGCATGCCGCCGCCACCGCGAACCGGCGGGCCGCCGGTGACGAACATCCGCAATACGACTTCGCCGCACTGGCGTGGCTGGCTGAAGCCGGAGAACCGCTGCCTCGTGCCCTTCAACAGCTTCGCCGAGTACGCGCCGGAGCCGAACCCGGCCACGAAGAAAAAAGACGTGGTCTGGTTCGCGCTGAACGATGAGCGGCCGCTCATGGCCTTCGCCGGGATCTGGACCGAGTTCAAGGGCGACCGCGGCACCAAGTCTAAACCTATCCCCGGTCCGCACCTAGTCTATGGCTTCCTCACGACTGAGCCGAACGCGATCGTTGCGCCGATCCATCCGAAGGCGATGCCGGTGATCCTGACGACGGATGAAGAGCGCGACGTGTGGCTGCGTGCGCCGTGGGATGAGGCTAAGGCGCTCCAGCGGCCGCTGCCCGACGATACTCTCAAGATCGTTATGCGCGGCCCGGACAAGGAAGATAGGTTAGCCGCATGAAATTCGAAACGGGATTATACTCTGACCGCTAAGAAGGAGCCGGACATGGTCAACCCCACCCCACTTCGCCCCGAGCCGTACAACGACGGCTATACCCACGAGGCGCTTCACACGACCTCTGTGCTCATGGATACGTTCGACCGGCATGTGATGGACACACGCTGCGCTGAGCACTTCCCAGATGTCGCCGCTGCGGCCGAGAAGGCTCACCAGGCGCTATTTGATCTCTACCAGCTCATCGGATCAAAGTTCGAGGATGGGGCCGACGAGCCGGCCAAAGACTGACAGATGAAATACGTCGAACCGAGTCCTTACGCCGATCCCGAAAAAGCTGCCCGCCGGCTGATGGAGATCGCGAGCACGATCGAACCGGTTCAGGACGGCCGCATCCACATCGAGAAGATCAACTACCCGTTTCTCTTCCAAGACAAAGCCAAACCGGCCGAGTACGGCGCCGCCATCAAGTTCGCGCTCGATCGCGGCTGGCTGTGGATGCACGAGAGCGGCACCTATGTGAAGATCACGCCAGAGGGCGCCGAGTTGTTCGCATAGGCGCCCGGCTCCGGGAACGAAATTCACTGCAATTGCAGCCGAGCGAAAATGACCGCTGGCGTTGAGTTCCCAAATGGGCAAAATAAAACCCCCGGTGGTTAGCCGGGGGTGCTTGGCGACGTATCGCTTCCGCGTTGATGCGCTCTATCTAGGACAGGCCGTCTCAAAAGTCAAGGATTACGTATGAAGACTATAGCCGGTATGTATATCGACGGCTTTAATCTTTACCATTCAATACTAAAGTTCCAGGAACCTCACCTAAAATGGCTTAATCTAAGAAAACTCGGGGAACAAATAGTGGATTCTACTTCGGAAGAACTTGGGCCGGTAACTTACTGTACCGCCCATTACCCTGGCGACTCAAAGAAGAAATTCCGGCACGACGAATACATGGCCGCACTCAAGGTCGTGAACGTAAAGCCGATTCTGGGGCACTACATCCGCGAGCCAATGGAATGCATCGCTTGTAGCCATGAATGGGAAAAGCCAACGGAAAAAGCCTCAGACGTAAATCTTGCGCTGCATCTGTTTAACGATGCTCGACTTGATCGCTATCACACGGCGTACCTCGTTACTGCGGATTCTGACCAAGCCGCGACGGCGAAGATGTTCCGCGAATCATTTCCGGATAAGCGCTTCATAACCGTTGCCCCTCCGGGAAGAAACATTTCGCACAACATTTTCACGTACTCGCATGGGAAGGTGTCACTGACGAAGGACCATCTTGAGAAGTCGCTCTTTCCTTCAATTGTCTTTGCGGATGGTCTGAGGGCCGGTCGCCGTCCGCGCGAATACGATCCTCCTGAAGGCTGGAATCCGCCTGACTAGCGAAGCGATTCGCAGTATCCGCCCCAGATACCTATGTTCTGGGCATGCTCAAACCGAAGTACCTTCCCTGCATCCCGACCAAGGGGACAAAGGTCCCTGACCGTCTAGAGTGGATTCACGAGGTCAAGCACGACGGCTATAGGCTGATCGTGGAGCGTCAGGGGAAGGCCGTTCGCCTCTTCACCAGGAACGGTAATGACTGGTCCGGCCGGTTCCCGCTGATCGTCGAGGCGGCCTTACGAAACCGTAATACGTCGTTCGTGATCGATGGTGAGGCTGTCTTACTGGGTGTCGATGGCCGGTCGGACTTCAACAGCCTGCACTCTCGCCGGCATGACGATGAAGTGCAGTTCTACGCCTTCGATATGCTGGTTTCGGACGGAGACGATATCCGCAAGCTGCCGCTGAGCATGCGGAAAGCTAACCTCCAGAAGCTTCTGGCGAGGCGCGTGGATGGCATCCATGCAGCCCCCTTTGAGGAGGGTGAGATCGGCCCCGAGCTGTTCCGGGCCGCCTGCGACATGGGCCTGGAGGGCCTAGTATCCAAGCACAAGGAACGCCCCTACCGCGCCGGCCGTTGTGACCACTGGATCAAGGTCAAGAACCGGACGCACCCGAGCTTTGAGCGCGTGAAGGACAGTTTCTGATGCCCGACATCTACGACGGCACACCATGGACCGAGATGGACATCGAGAACCTCACAGACGCGATGAACAACGGAACCACAGTTGAAGAAGCCGCGGAGTGGCTGTGTCGCTCCGGCAGCGTCGATGAGGTGGAGCGGAAGGCAAGAGAATTGAATCTCCCGATCCGGAGGCGAGAGTGAAGCGCAGAATCCCCCGCGGCAAATACGTCGGAGAGCGCGTTGGCGGTCCACCAAAGGACGAATCTGAGCACTTCAGGAAATGCGAGCTCTGCGGCGGATGGATCGACCTAAGAGACCTGGGAAGCGTGATCGACCACGAAGGCCCGCTTCCGCATCCGGAAGAGGATAAGCCGCAGTGAACGCGCTAAAGTCAGCGCCGCCGTAGTTAGCTAGCGGAAATAGAGAAATTGATCATGCCCCATTATTTTCTAAATGCTGGATACCAGAGCAATCGTGATGCTGATACGCGCGGGTTCAAGGCGTTAGCAACAGCCTTCCTTGCATCTTCTCACGAAGTAAGCGATCTCTGGGTTAAACTGTTCCTGATCTACCATTCAATCGAGTGCGCCTTAAAGGCATACTTGGCCAGCCAAGGAGCACTGGTCGAAAGCGACTTAAACCACCACATTGTGCAGCTGGCTCGGAAATCGGCATCGTGCGGCTTGGTGTTGACCCCCGAAGAAAGCGGCGCTCTTCAATATTTTGAGTCCACATCGAAAGATGGCAAAAAGAACAGCCCGCCGTCGGTGGCCTTTCGCTATAATATCACGGGAAGCGCAGCTACGGAAACGCCGGACGTCCTGCAGCCTATTGTGCAGTCTATTCTCAAACAGATTGAGATTTGATCTAGCCAAAAAAGCCGCGCCATCCGGGGCATGGAGGGCGCGGCCAAGTCTCGGGAGATTGAACAGGCCCAAAAGGGCCGAGCTACTGCCGGTTAGGAAATGCCGACAGTTACGGAAGGCCGCGACGGCCTAAAGGCTGAAATGGGCGTGCAGCAGGATCAGTAGCGCCATGAACGAGAGCGCCACCAAGAGCAGAGACAGACGGGCGCGCTTCTGAGGCACTATCGGGTATACTCACCCTCAAGATTCCCCCTGCGAGAGGTGATGTAACCCTCTCCCCGGCGCAGGCGCTCGATGGTCTCCAACATCGTGGCGTTGCTGCTCTCCAATGCCAACTGCCGCTGATCGATAACCGCGATCTTCTTGTCGGTCTCCGCGATCGACTTCAAGGTTTCGCTCAATATCTTGAGCGTGTTCTCGATCGCGCCGACCCGATATTCGAGCATGTTGAGGCGTCCTCCAAACTTGTACCACCCTCCAATGATGCCGCCGACGAAAAGTAGTAGACCAACAACACCAGGGATGCTGATCGTCGTATCGAATGTGAAGCTCATTCCATCTGTCCCCTAGCTTTCCAGAGCTCGTTAACGATCTATCGCTAGGATCCATTCCCAGCCTGTTACGGGTGCGGCCCGTTGCGGGTTAGGCTCGGCTTGTCGTTCCAGCGACAGGTCGAGCCGACCATTTCACTTGATGAGCGCCTTCAGCTTGTCCGGCGATAGCGCGCCGGGCCCGTTCCGGAGAACGAGCGGCCCCAGGCCCAAGAGAGCGCCGACGAGCAGATAGGCCCACTCCACGGTCGTTCCGGAGGACGGATAGCGCGTCGTCAGTCCCATGAAGACGATGAACGGGATCGCAAACTGGTGCCAAAGCAGAACGAAAAGCTGTGAGAGCGTGGCGATCGCCCATACCCGCTGCAGCAGCGGCGAAGTTTTCGCTGCATCCATGAAGCTGGCATAGGTCTTCGCCAGCGCATCGGCATGCGCCTTCTCGATCTCGCCGAAGGTCTCCACCAGCGCCGTCTGGAGCTGAGCGCGGAGCTGCGCCTCGGTGATCTGCTTGTTGAAGTATGCCTGGAAGACGCCCGTAATCTTGCCGAGGAGACTGTCGACGATCTGCCCGCCGAGGGCGGAAGCGATGGCTGACAGCATCACGCCACCTTCGCCTCAGTCACGGCCGCGACCGCCTGCTCTTTGGCGACTTCCGCCTGGGCGACTGCCAGCGCCGCGCTTGGGGGCAGTTTATCCTCCGGCACGGCCACGAGCTCGACCGGCTTCGTGGTCTTCTTCCGCAACCACTCCACGATCATGCCGATGAAGCTGATCGCGAGCGGAATGCAGTTGATCGTCATGCTGACGATGACCTGATACTTGTCAGGGACGAGCGGCATCAGCGGCGTCAGGTTGATGTCGCCGATCTGCGTCAAGAACGTCAGCACAATGCCGAGAGCCGACAGCAGCCGCGCGAACAGGATCGTCTCCGACTTCTTGAAAAGCGCTATCTCGATCGGCTCGACCCAATCGAAGAAGCCCTTTGCCCATGGCTGCCGCTTGAGCCAGGCGCGGCCCTCGATCGCATAGAGGAGGATCAGCGTCGAGATGATGGCGAGGACAATCAGGATGTTCATGGTGATGCCTTTCAGGCCGCCGCCGGCCGGTTAATGGATTTGCTGATGAGGAATCCCGCGACCCCGAGGGCCGCCACGATGAAGCCGATCACCAGCCACTGAGACGGGCCCCAGCCCTGGTGCACGCCGGCGGCGACAGTCCCAGCGACCACGGCGCCGGCGGCGCCCTTGGCGACGTCGCCCTTCGTCACGGGTGGTTTCGTTGGATCGGGAATAGTCGGAGCGATAGCGTTGACGGTTTCGAGCCGCGCGATGATCGGGTCATTCCCGGCCATGAGGTGCTGGCGGTCGGCGAGCCCGTTGGTGCCGCCGTTCCATGCCTTGACACATCCGACGAAGTCGCCGGCATCGGCGAAGCGGTTGAGGTTCTTCCACGTCCAGAAGGCCGTGCAGACTTCCGGCTGCAACTCGAGCTTGGTTGCGACGGTCGGGTCGGCGACCGCCGGCAGGCCGGTCAGGCGCTCAAGGTTGGCGTAGCCGTCCCTGCCCGTCCACTGCGGGCCGCCGCGGCCGATATAGGTCGATCCGTCCGACGTCCCCGGCCGGTTGCCCATCCGGTTGCCGTAGATGTCGTCAAAGGCCTTCTTCTGCCAGCCCGGTGCCGTGCCGTACTTGGCCTGCACGGACGCGGGGCCAGAGAACCGGTTCGGCCAGACCTCCGCCATCCGAGCGGCGGAATAATTGATGTTCTCCGTTAGGTTCGGAATTGTGAACCCGCCGCACTCATGCTCGATATTCGCGAAGAAGTAGGCCAGCCGCGCGCGCGTGGCGTTGATTCCCGCCTTCGTCAGCAGATCCTGCTTCGTCACAAAGGCGTCGATGACGGCCTGCGGCGCCCGCGGGAAAATCTGCCGCAGCGATTCCTTGGTCAGCTTGATCATAGGCATGGCTCCGTATTCGCCCGGTCAGAGGCGTTGAGGTCTTGATTGGTGTGGAAAAGTCGCCCCGCAGGCGCCGATCAGGCGTCCTCGTTTGCCCAGCAGCGGGCATTGAGGTCGGCGATTGGATTTTTATCGGCGTCGACCGAGTAACCCGCTACCGCCAACGGAGTGTCAGGCAGGTTGCTCGGGTTGGTTGCGGGTGGTAAATGTTGCGCCCTTTTTGGGGGGCTCCTTGGTTAAGGAGTTCGTCGGATTAAAGCCTTTCCCGCGAGGCGCGCGAAAGCCGATCAATGGGGCTTCCTTTGTCTACATTCAGACCGCCAGCACACTGCAGTAATTGCGGATTGATATTTCCGTCTAACGCGATCTCACTGGAAAATGTCTTTCAAGCTTCCCTTTCCAACAACAGCGAGACATGTCCGAAGTGCCGTGGCATGGCTCGAATGGTCGATGGCGACTTCGATTTTGTAGGGAACGCAATTCGCGTCAGGAACGCGCCTCCGCGGACAATCGCTATACTGAACGTCCTTCAGGGTGCACTCGTCGATGCGAGAAAGGGCACCCCTCCCCAACAAGTCATCGCAAAGATAGAGAAAGCATCCCCCGAGCTCGCGAGCGCGATCAGCAAGAAGATCGCCAAGAGCGGGCCACTAGCTTTGGCTGGTCTTTTGCTAGCCCTGCTTGCCAACTGCTCAATGAACACGAGCGCGACCCTAAATTGGAATCAGCTGATAGATCAGGTGCACGTGTATGGTACTGGATCGGAGCCCTATCCGATCTCGGAGCCAAACGAAGCGAGCCCGCCAGGAGCTGGAGGTAGATCAAAGCTGAGCAGACAGCAACGGCGACACATAGAACGCCAAGCCAAAAAGCAGCAGCAGCAGATCGAGCGGCAACGCCGAAAGAAACCGAATAGTTAGATACTGACATGGGTTGCTCGGATTGGTTGTGGGTGGTACGACTGTCCCGCTGAGAAGTCGGGCTTGGAATGAAAATGAAAGTTTTATGGATTATGCTCGCCGCGGTGTCGGCAGCGATCGTTGTTATCGCGATGGCACCACAGTGCGGCGCGGTCGGCGGAAGGTTTCTCCACGCCGGCCAGATGGTGCGGGCTTGCTACGCGGGTTAGCCAATTACATTCCCGCAGAACCAAGTGTGCGCGGGGTTGCCGTCAGCGACCCCGATGTTTGTATTTGCAGTATTGTCAACGAATATAAACAATTCGTAGTAGTCCGTCCCGTTCGCGAGATCGATGGTCCGAGGAATGAATGTTCCGCCGGTACCGGCGAACCCGGCGGGCGCCCAACCAACGCCCGCAGAGACTTCGGTTGCTTGGCCATTCTTCCAGATTTTTGCCGTAACATTCGTCGGGGCCGGGTCGATACCCGCGTTTAGCCAGACGGCCGCGCTCAATTCAACAAGTCCTGCAGGGGGCGTCCAACGACTATTCACCGTATCGTAATAGCCTCCGATGTTGAAGCGTGCAGTCGTGAACGTCAGTTTAGTGTAGATTCCATCGAACAGCGGCTGGGTTACATTGTTCTTGTGGGCATAAAATGCGGGCGGCAAGGCCGTTTTTTTTGTGCCACGATGCTCAAGTAGAATTCGCGAAGGTGAGACGTTCCATGTGCCCGCCGTCGCGAGACCGTTGTCGTACTCTGCCCGAGCAACAATTCGCGCCTGCTTCGACGTAATCGTTGATTGGCTGTAGAGCGTTGCGCCACTATCTGCGCCACCAGCACCGCCTTCCGCAGTAGTTGATTGGGGTGTCCCCTCATCCAGTGCAAACGCAATAGCATTGGAGCCAGCCGGCAACGTCTGACCAAGTCGTGACGCGACAGCTAGCTTAACAGTGCCGTCGTCATCAAGAGCGACTATCACCAATTCAAACCGGGTAGTTGGGCTCATGCCAAGCGTCGAGCCGGACGATACCGTTACCGACGTCGCAGCCGTTACAGATCGCTCTACATATAACCCGCTCGCAGTGAAGAAACCAATTTTAACCGGGTCAACAACGCTTGGATCGCTGCCCGCATTTGTTTTGATCGCAAACGTAGCTGCGTTTCCAGTGTGGCTCTCGACAATCTTCCCGTTGTACATTGGGAAAGCGGCGCCGATCATGTCGGGAATCATCAGGTTCACGCGAGCAGTATTCTTGTCCGACACGTCCGACAGATTATTCGTCGAGAGCATGTCGCCGCTACCGGGCGCACCCGACACAGCGAACCGCCAATCGGCAAACGTACCGGAGCCGCCCGTCTTAGTGACGTTAACGGTGATATTTCCACCGCTGTAAGCGGTGACCGCCCCCTCCATGAAATTCGCGCCATTCGCCGCCGAACTGGCGCGAACGTAGTTGCCAGCTTGATACGCGAAGCCAGCAGCGAGTGCGAACGTCTTGGAGCCTGTGCCGATCGCGAGGGACGTCGTCGATGTTCCGCCGTAGCCGGCGCCCTGCGGTCCAGTATCTCCCGTGTCTCCCTTCGCCGCCAACACCTGCCAATAAGTCGCGTTCGGCGGCGTCTGGTTCGTGCTCGCTGCGAGCGCCACATAGGACGAGCCATCCAACGAAACGACATCGCCGACCTGATAGGCCGTCGCAGCACTCCACGGCCCCTTGATGCTGAAGCCCTTGTAGATACCCTGAAATACCCACACGCCGCCGGTCTTCAGCCAAAGCTTGCCGGTGTCGGGTTGCAGCGCGAATTGGTTCTCCTCGCCCAAAGAGGGATCCGGAGCGGTCAAATCAGGGGCAACGAACACGTAGAAACCATCGGTGTTGAGCGCCGCCACCATCTTGGAGACGTCGGCCATCGCCTGCCCGCCAACGAAGCGCAGCGGAGAACGCTGAATGATCTTGTAGGCTGCACCTGCCGCAACGCTGGTGTACGGCCACGGGTCGATAACCAGATGCGTTACATCCGTGACATCCTGCACAACCACCATGTGCCCGTCGATCACAATATCGTCGCCAGGCCGCGCGTTAACGCCGGACCAGATCGTGCTGTTGCCAACGATGACAGTAGCGCCGTTGGCAACAGAGACAGTGCCGGTCGAATAGCTCGGGAAAGCAGTCATTATTCCCCTTCCTGAAGAGAAGAAGTTTGGTTATTGGGTTGTGTGGATGGCGCCTAGACAGGCGCGCGCCAGCTAGGGCTTGATCGCCTCTAGCTCTGCCGGCGTGGTCGCGGCATCAATTGCCAGCATCATTTTCTGGCGCTGCAGCTCACGCTCCGCGACGGCTGAGGTGTTGGGCTTCGCGAGAATAATGTCGGCCAATTCTTCCTTGGATATCCCGCGCAGGTCAGCTTCAGGCTGAAGCTTGTCTAGATCGCTCTTTGCCCATTCGCGCTTGAGCGCGTGTGCCCGGTCGCGGTGAGATTGTTCGCTCACGAGACGGTCAAAATAGTCGTTGATGGCTTTCACTTTCGCGGCTCGCGCTGGTGCCATCGTGTCGAACGTAATTCGTTTCCTTACGGTCATGATGCCGCCACCTCAATCGCTACTTCAAACCTGCGGTACGGCCACTTGTCGAATGAGATGTGATAGATGGCTGGCGAGGTCTGGGCGAATTCAAACTCGGTAGCTTCGCCAAGCTTCTCTGCGTACACGCCGATACGTTCGCCCTGTAGCCAGATATGAACAGCGCAGGTCACGTCCTTCGGAATGTTTGTAAACACCACACTGTCGTTGCCATCAGCCTTGATGGTAGGCTTTGATACGGAGATTTCCATGTCGGGACGCGCCAGCAAATCTTCGTTCGCCACGTCAACATAGAACAGTTCCGGGTTTACCGGATAATGGGCATCGTACTTGACGAAAGTCTCATGCCCCTGCTCCCGCAACAGGTCGTCGTATCCAGTCGGATCAAACAGCTTGTTGGCTTGATAGATACTGCCATCCGGCTTGTAGAGAACGTAAAGCACAGAGCCCGCCCCTCAGGTGAAGTTCTTGAAAATCGCGTAATTGATGTAGATGGTGTCGAAGTGGTTCGTGTGGATCAAAGGGTCGAACGTCTGCGGTGTGAACGTGACTCCCAAGAAAACGTTAGAGCAGATAGCGCCACCAGAGCCTTTGTAGCCCTGCACATTGAGATTGGTCGTCGAGTCCGAGCGAGTCGGCGTCATTAAGATGCCGTTATCAAAGACCGGAACGACCCCGCTGCCTCCGTCAGAAACGCCGTACCAAGCCGGAGCGCGGTGCATTGTCATGAACAACGGAGACGCGCCGCCAGGGTCAGTAACTACAACCGAAGCACCGGCCTGCTCTTTCACGTTCTGCGGCGACGGTGCTGTGTAGTCGCTGTCCAAGATTGGCGTCATCGTGAACCAGCCGTTCTGCGATATGCGAAGCGGCGGCTGGTTCGAATCAAAAATCAGATTGTCGAATTGCGCTCCGCCCGCATCGACTCCTGGGACCGAAACGCGGAACGTTCCATTCGCATTGATGATGACACGTTGCGCCACTAGAAGACCGCCGAGTAGACAAAGTATTTCACAGGTAGAGACGTTGAGAGCGTCATCGATGCGCCGCTACTGTTTATTGTCGCTGTGGAGGACGGAACAGAAGCCAATGGAGAGGGTCGCAGAGGCCCAGGCCCAGTGGTGTGGCCGAACACATTGTTGAAGTCGAATTGGCTCGTCAGGAAAACAAATGGTCGTTGACTTAATCCGAGTGGAACGGTCGTGGAGGTCGCCGCATGTCCAATTGCAATCAACTGCGACACCTTGGACGTGACCGACATAATCAGGGAGCTATCGGGCGCCGTGTACGCGTCAACACCGGCCGGTGAAACGAACACGCCTATGTCGCCGTTCCCGCGCTTCCCCACAACGATCCGTCTGCTCATCCCGACAGCACCGGAAGCTTAAACACCGCATACAAAATGCTGATGGTGCCAACGTTGCGGACGCTGGATATTCCGGTTGGAAGCACCGTTGCCGCGATTCCGACCTGATGCCCGCTCGCATACACTCCGTCGTCGAAGACAACGCTCCCGCTTATTTGCCGGACTTCCACATACGGCGTATAGCCTTGATTAGGCCAACTCGGCAGCGAAGCAGTCGTTGACGTTCCAACCATCAGCGTCTGGACGATATCGGTCCAATTGCTATCGAAGGAAAATCCGCCTGCGTTGCTGTTGCCAAGGTAGGCATCGGTGCCGGGCAACGAGACCCGCAAACCATAGTTCACGCCATCAGCGTATTTTCCAAGAACAACGCGGCGAGCCATCGTCAATCCGAAACGATAATGTTCGCGCCGTTCAGGCTGATAACCATCTTGCCATCGGTGCTCTGGATGATACCTGCCGTTAGCGTGCCAACGTTTGCAGTGATCGCGCTCAGCGTGCCGACATTCATCATGACGGCCGTGATCGTCCCGTTGAGAATCAGGTTGCCGTTGATGCCAACCGAAGGCGTGCCGCCAACAACGCCTGTGGCGAATAGGTCGTAAGGATCGTCGCCGTTGAAGCCGGGCAGCGAAATCTTTACGTTGGACGCCAGAAGATTGATGACGCTCTCGCTGTCGCTGCCGTCAACAAGCTGGATGCCGGAGATCGCGCCGTTGACATTGAGCATCACCGACCACGAAGCTGCGGCGTAGCCGTCGAGTGTCGCAACAGCCTGCGAGACGGTGTTGACGGAGGAGAACGCCGGGCCGAACGTTGCGGAAACTTCCGTCTCAAAAGAAGCCAGCGCCGCCTCAGTTCCTACCGCAACCGTGCGCACCTCATTGATTTCCGCAGATGCCGCGTCCGAGCGCGCCGCCAATTGGGTGCGCACCTCTTTCTTGTCGAGCCAGTTGCGCGCGTCTTGGTCTGATGCAATGGCCGCAATGCGCTGCGTGACATCGTCGATTTTGTCGTTGATGTCGTCCATCAACGTTGTGATCTGGTATTGGATGCCGTCGATTAGAGATTTGAGCGCAACAGCCTGAGAAGCAATCTCAATGGTCGGTGCACCCAGACTCGCCTCGGCGTAAGGACCCCGAACCGTAGCGGTCACAGCCTGCACGCGCACAGTTAGCGCGGCGGCCGGCACGACGGACGAGAATTTGTTGTCTATTCCCTCGTAAACCTGCTGCCAGCTCGCGCCGGAATCGAAGGAGATTTCCGCAACGTAGTAGATTGCGCCTGCCGCGGGGAACCAGCTAGCCGACAGGGTTGGCTCGGCGATGCTCTGCGACCAGAGCAAATTCAGGCCGACGACCAGCGGAATCTTCGGATTAAAAGGATAGTTTGGCTCCGGCAGCACAGGAGGTGTGCCGAGGTCAGTCGCGTGCACCCGCTCGTCGTCGACAACGAGGCTCAGCGTGCAGGTGTCGCCATTCGGTTGTCCGCCCAGCACGACGCACAGGCGCGAGGATGACACGCCGTTGCCAAGTTCGAAGCTTGGATATTCCCCGCCATCCTCGCGCAACAGCACAGCGGCAAGCGTGGTGCCCTGCGCGCTCTCGGCCGAGGCAAGGCTGGCCGAGTCGAGAACAGCAATTGACGCGCTGGTGCCCTTCGTGACCAACACGGGGCCGAAGAACGTCCCGTTTGGCCGCCGCAGACGGATATAGAATGGCCCAGTGTCCCAAACAGGTGCCGGCGAAAGCGTTAGCTGGAGGCCAGACACGGCGACCACTGCGCCGCCGTAACCATAGGACTCCGGCAACTCCGACTGCACGCGGACGACCGAGCCGAAGGTAATCGCCCGGCCCTCATATTCCGTGGCGATCTGCACGTTCTCGCGGCGATAGATCGACTGTAGGTAATAGAAGGCTGCCTCGCGGAACGCCTGGTCGCGGTTGATGATACCGTCGAGCCGCTTCACCTCAGCATTTTGTGCGGTGAAGGTCGGCCCGTTCGGCGGATATTGCACATCCGCGGCGCGCCACGTCTCCTCGTCGATGTACTCGATCTTGACGGCGTCCGGATCCTCCTCGCCCAGCATCGTGAAGCTGATTTGCGTGGAATCCCGCACGATCTCGCGATCGGTCAGCAGCATGGTCGGCACGTCGCGCCATTCGTCGCGCACGACAGAGACGGTGTCGCCGAGCCAGAAATGCCGCGCCCGCGCTACGGTCAGGATCTTGTCGAAGGCCTCCGGCACCGCGACGGCCGAGGTGAAGCAATAATCGAAGGTGTCCTCGCGGCTGGCGCAGCCGGCGGCGAAGTTGACCACAGCGTTGAAATCAGCCTTCGAGATCGGCAGGCCGGAGCCATATTGCGCGCTGGTGACGGCATCGAAGAACGCCCAGGCCGGATTCCGCGTCGCCTGCGTCACGAAGCTGGAGCCGGTCCAGACCGGCAGCTTGCGGGTACCGAGCACGCCGAACTTGAAGGAGCCCTGCGTCGACTGCGAGGCGAGCAGCCGGATCGCGACCGTCGAGACATCCGGGAATGAATTGTTTCCCTTGATGAAGGCGCGCAGGCCTGCCCAGAGCACCTGGTTGGTGCCGACCTCCGTATCGAACGCCGCATCGTTGCGGCGGAAGCGCACGGCGTAGCGGCCCGGCGGCACATTGCCCTTGAAGCTGTCCCGGATCGGGCTGGTGCTGCCTCGGTTGAGCACCGTCGAAGCCAGCGTCTGGAACGGGCCGATCTGCGTGCCGGCGTCGTCGATCAGGCAGAACTCCGCTGTCAGCGGCACCGTGCCATAGCCGACCCGGCCTCCGTTGCCGGTCTGATTGAACGTGGCGCAGCCGGCCGGCAGCACGAAATCGACCGCGAGCGCCTGCGCCTGCGTGCCTGGCGGATTGGCCGCAAACGGACCGATCCACGCGCCCGGCGACGTCGATGTCGGCGGGATGAAGAAGCCGCCGGTGGTGCCGGAGCCGTCCGGAAGCTGCTGCCCGGAGACCTCGTCCGACGCCACGACGTTGGTCGGGAAAAGCGTGACTTCCTGCCCCGGCTCATAGAAGGCGACCTGCGCGCCGGGATAGGAGGCGGAAATGCCCGTCGCGGAATCCCAGAGCACGGTGTCGTCGATGAAGAGGTTCTCGTATTCGAGACTACCCATCGTCGTCGACAGCAGCACGTTTAGATACTGCTCATTGCCGACGAACTCGCTCCAGGGCGTTGCGGCAAAATCCGGATAGCGCTTGAGGCGGCCATACCAGACCGGCAGCGGCTGCCCGAGCTTGGCGACGTTGCCCTGTGCCGAGGCGGAGTAGATCTGGTCCTGCGTCGCATCCGGCGCGTTGGTGGCGCCCGCCTTCGGCGCCGTCAGCGCGTTGATCAGCAGCGAGCCGCCAAGGGCGATGCCGGCCGTGAACAGGCCGCCGCCGATCGTCGCTGCCGCGCCGGTCAGGCCGATAGCGCCTGCCAAGGCCGGCCCTGCCCAGAAGGCGAACGCCGATACCGCGACCAGCGCGACCAGGCCAAGCACCTGCTTGCCGGTATTGCCGCCCCCGCCGCCGAGCGGATAGGAGACGAAGCGCACGGCATCGCTGGCGCGTATCCGCCGGCGTGCCCACTCCTTGCGCAGCACGGCCTCGCCGTTGATCTCAAGGATGGTCGGCAGGCCCTTCCGGAACCGCCAGCCATATCTTCGGTCGCGCGACGCCCAGCCGGAGCGCCGCAGGAACGCCGTCACCGTCTCGCCCTTCCGCGGCACCTCACGCGCCACCTCGAGGCCGGGCATGACGACATGCAGCACCGGCCGCCGCGCTGCCTCGCTGCGGCGTTCACGGCGCGCGCGGGAGCGTTGCGGCGCTGGGAGCGCTGGCAGTTTCTTTACTGTTCCGTGCATGAGGATTTCGGTTCGAAGAAGGTCAGCTTTTTCCAGCCCATCTGGCGCAGCGCCAGCGGGGTTTCACAGGCGACGCCGGTCTTGGTATCGCAGTGGACGATCCTGCCCTCTGGGCGCAACCAGACGCCGACATGCGCGGGAAAGCGAAGATGCGCCATCAGCACTAGCGCGCCGTCGGCGGCCGTCACGAGGCCGCCCGGCCCTTCCGGCACCTCAGACCAGCGCGACCGCTCGGGATGGGCGGCGAATTCGCCGAGGACCCAGCGGCGCGAGAAATCCTCCGGCACCGTGATCTGCGGCAACGCGCGGCCGAACAGCTCACGCTGCACGTGGCAGGCAAAGTCCCAGCAGTTGCGGGCCTGCCATGCCCATGGCTCGCCGATCAGCGGCGAGAGGAATTCGGCGCGGGTCACGTCGGCAACAGGCTCGGAAACTGGATGTAGTCGTAATTCTTGGTGAGCCGCGGAAACCGCTTGTTCTGCAAGTTCTTCACCATCACGGTTCCGGTCAGCGATGCGCCAACCATCTGCACGTTGCGCAGCTCGAACTCGACCGGGCCATAGGCCGGCTCGCTCAGATCGCTGTTGAGGTACTCCCGATAGAGCACCTGGATGTACTGCCGGACCGACATTGCGGCGCGGATCTTCGGCACCAGCTCGCGATTGACGTTGTCGATCTTGATCTTGGTCTGCGGCGGCTGCCCTTCCCGCTGCTCCGGGTAATCCGCCTGGAACGGACAGGCGATGAACGTCACCATCTCGCCGCCGTTCCGCGGAGCCCCAAGCTCGATGCCGAATGTCATGTCATCGCCGACATTGGCGACGACGCGCGCCGGCTGATCGAATGAGGCCTGCCAGATCTCCAAGGTGTAGTAGATGCGCGAGCTCGGCGGAGCCGACGCATACGCCTCCAGGAGCGCTTCATTGTGTGTCGGCATCAGAGATCATAGACCCGCAACGAAATCACGGCCGCGAGCTTGCTGGTGCCGATACGCTGCCGCCTTGGCACCGCAGCAAACTGACAGACCTTTGTGAGGAAGGCGTTGTCGATCCAGACGGGCATGGAGAAGCGCGACGTCCCATTGTTCAACGTCGTCTTCACCCACGCGTTGAACAAATCTAGCTGCGCCTTCGTCATTGGAATGGAATAGGACACCTGACCGACGTTATCGCCCGGCCTGGTCCTGAGCCGCACGTTGCCACCCTCCATTTCTGTCCGGACCGGGTCCAGGAATCCTGTCACCGGTTGAACCGTATTGAGGTCAGGCGCGTAGGGAAATTGATCCACAGGCCATGCAGGAACGGCCATCTTACTGCCCCGTAAATGGCTTCACGCCATAGCTGCTGCCGAGAACGCGCCGGCCAGTTCCAGACGCAAGCGACTCTCCGATGGCCTGATCGACCATCTTCCGAATGGTGATCGTCACATCGCCGTTCGAGCCACGCTGAACGGATGGCTGCCCGTCAGTATAATTGTTGATCGTGACTGCCCCGCCCCCGCCGGCCGCCCGCATCGCCGCGTTCGGGATCACTTGAGAGCCGCGAGGAAGGTTGACGAGTTCCGGGCCCCGCTCGCCAACTAGCGCGAGACCACCGGGCGCAAAATCTGTACCGTTCGCGAAGGCGGGCACCAACGGCGCACCGCCAACGGACGTCGGTCCGATCGCGCCGGCGATCGACCCATTGGCGTTGAGCCCCGGTGTACCAAGAAACGAGCTGAAGCCCGTCTGCAAGGCCCGCATCAACGGACCGACGATGAGGAGCTTGACGATCATCTGCTCGATGCTGCGGATGATCGATTTCGCCATGTCGTCGAAGCCTTCGCTGGCGGACTTTGCGCCTGACACGATGTCGGTGAGGCCACTCGTCAGATCGCCAGAAATTTGAGTCGACACCTCTCGGAGGCCATCGTTTGCGCGGAGCGCGGCCGCCTCGACGCTGTTCAATGCAGTTGCGACGTCCGGATAGATTCCTCTCAGTTGATTTGCGATCTGGACGTCTTCGGGTGACAGGAACGCCGTCTGCCGCCCTCGGGAAATGTCAGTAGCCACGCGCGCCTTTTCGAGCGCCAGAGCCGCATCACCAGCACTCTGAGCGAGCTGCTGAATCTTGTCCTTGATCGCCTGCGTTACCGGAATACCCGCCTGTTGGGCAGCCGTCGTGAGCTGCGCCTCCGTCCGATATGCTGCGAGTGCCTGGACCCCAAGACCTTGCGCTTGCGCTTCTGCCTTCAGTTGCGCGATCCGCTTCTCGATTTGATCCTTAGACCTCTCGAATGCGTTTTCCTCGCCACCTGTATTGTGAAGCGGCACATTGCTTAGAGCGCGGCTGCGATCGGCGGTAGATGTTCCACCTTGAATCAGGACTCGCGCTGGAGCGGCGCGCCTATCCTCGCGAGCTCCCGCCGACGTATCAAGGCCCGCACTCTCGTCGACTTGCGTATTACGGTTGCGGAAGGCAACCAACGCATCTCGGGTCTTTGCGAGATCGCTGGCTGCCGACGCGGCCTGCGCATCCAAAAGGCCGCCCTTGAATAGACCTAGGAATTTGACGGCGAGCTCGAGCAGGCTGATGAGGTCCTGCAGGTCGCTCTTGATGAAATCGAACAGATGTTCCGATAGGTAGGCCTTGACATTCTGAACGGCCGTTTTCCATGCCTCATCGAACGCTTTTGCCTGGTCTGCGATCCTCTGCAAGTCTGGCGCCGCTGCGGCGGCATTCTTCGACAGATAGGTGACCGCCTCGCCGCCCTGCTCTAGGAACCGAACCATCGATTCCGACTGGCCTGCCGCCTTGGCGAGGTCAATCTTCTGAATCTCCGTGCGCGCGTTTTGGACCAAGTCGGCCACAAGCGCGAAGGTTTGCTGGAGGCTGAGAGCTTGGGTATTGACGCCCTTGAGCGCCTGCGGATTGGCGTCGAACAGCTCGCTCAGCGAGTTCTTTTCGCCGCGCTTGAACTGGTCGAGCAGGACCGCGAGGTTCTTAAGGCTCGCGGTCACGTCATCGACCGGAGTTCCAACCTTTGACGCCGCCTGCTGAACGCCGAAAATGTCGTTCATCGAAGCGCCGACTAGTTTCGCGGTGGCATCGAGCTCGGTGAAGCGGCGGGTCAGGTCCTGGACAAAGCTGATGGCTTGGTCAAAACCCTTGCGCGCGAAATCAGCAGCGAAATTGCCCAGGAACGTTCCGGCAAACGGATTGAGCCGAGAAAACCGGTCCTCGATCTGCGAAGCCTGCTTGTCCGCGATGTCACCGGCGCGCTTCATGTCGCGCTCAAACCGAGTGAGCTGCGCCGAGAGCGCAACTACAAGCGCGGCGGTATCGTTGCCGGCCATTACTCAGCAGACCTTTTCTTGATAGATGCTCGGATCTTTCGCTTCATCGCCGAGATCATCTTCTTTTTGTTCAGCCGATATGTCGGGAAAAAGAAGGGCTGCGCCCTCATATTGACTGTCCCGAATTCGTCGGCGCGCGCGTAGTCATACGGCTTGCTGGATACAGAAGGCCTGATCGTCAATCGGCCACCGGCGACAATTCTAACGACGGTGTCTGTCTTCCGGTCTGGCACTTTTGCTACCGAATGTTCCAGATTTCCGGTCGGACCCCGCGGCGCCACCAATTCAATCTGCCGGGCGAGATTGTCCGCTTGAGCGTTCAGCTCGTCGACGGCCTCCCTGTGGACCTCGGCCTTGAGTTCTTCCGTCAGACGGCGGAATTGCTCTGCGCTCTTGCTTCTCGCCATGCGTCAAGATGCTTTCAGCCATTCCCACAATTCGTCGGCTTCTCCTGCAGAAAGAGCGCCGTCATCCTTCAACGCGCCCGAAACGAACGCCCAAAACTGCCACATCGACATGCGGTCGATAGCCTGTGGCGTGATGTTCAGTTTGGCTCCGAAGGCATAGATGGCTCCGAACCGGACCTTTCCGTTGGGGAGGTTTGCGATTGGTTCTCCCGATCCGGAGCCTCTGATTTTTTTTCGATCTGCTCCTCGGGTGCGCCCTGGCAGCCAGCCGCCATTACAGCGTAAGCTGTCAACCTGCTTTCCGCCGGCGGCCGGCCCTCCACATACAGGCGGACCAGCTTGGTCGCTTCGGCTGGCTTGAGGCCGCCACCAACGAGACCCCAGCGGATAACGTCAGAGATGTCCTCAAGCCGACAGGTGCCATCCCTGAGCCGCTGCAGGATGACGAAGGGTCCAGCGTCGCAAGCTTCCTGGATCTTCACGAGCTCGCCCCACCCGAGACGAAAGTGATGATCACCATCGCCCCAGGCGAGCGTAACGGATGCGTCTCGGCTCAAGGCGTCACCGGAGTCGATACGCGGGCAAGTTCGCCGTCGCTCTGCATCTCGACGTTCGCCGTCACGCGGCCGCCCTGCTCGGCACCGGTGGTGAACGTCGCCACATGCATGAAGCCGGTCCAGGTCACGGTCTTGGCCGGGAATTCGACCTCGATCTTCACCGGAACGCTCTCGGCGTTCTCCCAGGCGTCCAGCCACTTGTCGACGGACTCCGCAGCGAGAACGCCCTCTCCGGTCACCGACGCCGAAAGGCTGGTCGCATCTCGTCCAAGCCAGGCCACGGCGTCCGGGTCATCACAATCTGGAATTGAAACTTCGGAAAGGTTCTTGGTTAGCGTTAGCGACTTCGACGTGAAGCCGCACGGCGCCGTGTAGACAATCGGCGACGCTCCGTCACCGAGCAGGACCTTGAACTTGCCGAAACGCGCAGTTGTAGGCTTCATGGTGGTGGTCTCCTATGGCTGTTCGATGAACGCAGAAAATTCCACAGCCGCGTGATTGGTTAAGCCGTCGGGATCCCGAAACGTCCTCGTCTGGCTGTGCTCGATTGACACCAATGCATTGCCGGTCAGCGGAAGATCGTAGTTATGGAGCGCGAGCCTGATTTGCTCCGCGATCTGCTTAACCTCAGGAAGGCCGACAGTGCGGGACCATGCGTCGAGCTGGATCGTGACGTTGAAGCCGGTGATGCAGTCAGCATCATCGGATATGGCCTGCTCCGGCCCCCACGAGACGTAAGGAAACGCCGTGCTCTGCGGAACGTTGTCGTACACGCGATTCCCGACCAACGTCGTCAGCCCCGCAAAGCCCTTGAGCCGCGCGACTATCGCGCCCTGCAGTTCAAGTGTCGGGCTTGTCACTTCTCGACCACCTCAGAACCGATCGTCACCGCCGGCAATAGATCGGCGCCCTTCAGGACGCTGCCGGCGGCCGCGGCAACGATCGCGCGCGCCGCGGCCTCGGGTACGCGGTCATACCGCTGACCACCCTCGTAAACGACGATGACGCCCGCGCGCGGGCGATAATCGAATGTTCGGCTCATCACGACGGTCTTCAAGTCGCGACCCCAGACTGGCAGAGCATTTCGAAATAGGCCCCAGAATCGTCAGGATCGACGATGGATCGGATGTTTAGGACCAATCCAGATCTGGCATCACGAGCGCGCCAATCCGTCGTAACCTGCTCCGTCTGCGAGCTCTGGCGCACCGTGATTGTCATGGGCTGCTGCCCGGCGAGCCGCGCCGCTGTCACCGTCTCGCCACCGAACTTCGCCTGGACGCCCGCCCAAACGACGAACTGCTCGACGAAATCGGCCTGCGTGTTGCCATAGCCGTCGTCGACGTCTTGCCGCTTGTCAAAGGCAATGCGATGACTGAGATCTCCGGCCGAGGTCATCCCACCCTCGCGCGATACGGCGCGATCAGCATCGCTGCCCCCATGGGCAACTCTGCCAGAGACCCGTCCGCGACCGCTTCACGGCGCTCGTACAGGGTCCCGATATGCAGAAGCATCGCGGCCTTGATCGCCGGCGGCACAGTTTCATAGCCCGCCTTGTAGGTCACGCTGACCGCAGCCCTTTCGTCGAGATCATCGGGCGCGCTGAAGCTATTCTTAAACCGGACGAAGGACCTGCCACCGCCGTCAGTCCTCAGCGTGTACGTGCTGGCATCGACCGGAGACGACTGGTTGGTGCTGCTGCGCCAGGTTACGCTGACGATATCCATCACCGGCCCGAGCGGAAGCGGGAGACACTGCGCGAACGCATCGAAGTCCTGCCGCCACTGCTGCTCTACCAGGCAGCGGCCAAGAATTCCCGTCCAGCCGTCCAGATGATCCGTGACCGCCGAGATCAGGGATGAAATCAGCGCGTCCTCGTCGTCGTGGTCGACACGCAGATGCATCTTGGCTTCCGCCAATGTGACAGGCGTGCTCGCGGGAGGCGCGACGAGGACGGGACGATACATCGAGGCTACTCGGCTGCCTTGTTCTTCGGCGCGGCTTCGGCCTTGTTCTTAGGCTTCACCTCGCCCTTTGCCTTCGGCGGGTCCTTCGACAAAACACCGGCCTCAACGAGGTGCTTCACCTCTGTTTCGTCCGCCTCACGGATATCGCCCTTTGCATACGGCTTGTCGCCGATATGCTGACGCATGACGTAGAACTTCATCGCTCTGCTCCTTCCAGGAAAGAGCGGACGGATAGCGCCGCCCGCTCCAATGGGCCAACTACTACGGAGCCGCCGGCGCGATATCGCCGGTCACGAAGGCCTCGGGGCGATACACAGCCAGAGCAAGGCGCTCTTCGCCGAGGATCGTGACGAGGTTCTTCGTGAAGTCGTCGTTGACGTATCCGGTCTCGACCCGGGCATCCCAGCGATCGAACACCTGCGCACCGAGGCGGAAGGCGCCGGTCAGGAACGTGCCGACCGCCATAGCCTGGGTGGCGACCACCGGCAGACCCCACATCGTCGGCTGCGCCGTGCCTTGCGGGTTGCCAATGATGTAGCGACCTTGCGTGTCCTTGGTCAGCTCGATGGTTGCCCAGTCGATCGGATTGAGGACGTGGCCCGTCGCCGGAAACTCGGCGAGCGCCGCCTGCAACATGGCAATGCGGAGCGTATCGATTTCCGTGGTCGGGGTCGGTGCAGTCAGGCCGGCCGGAACGGCGTAGGCGGTCGCCTGCGGCAAGATGCCGTGCAGATTCTGCCCGGTGCCGTCGCCGTTGAGCAGCTGGTTCTCCTCGACATAAGCCAGCCCATAGAGCAGGCGGTTGTCGATGATGGAACGCAGCTGCGCGATGTCATCGAGCACCTGCTTGGACGCCTTCATCCAGTGCGCGATGACCTTGGCCGAGGTGGTGATCAGAGCGAACTTGATATCCGACTCCGGCTTGGCCGCACCCTCAGCGACCGGCGCCGCGCTGTTGGTGAAGCCGGTCTCCTTCACGTACTCCAGCGCGTTGCCGTCCATGCGGCCAGGCGTGATGAGGTCGCGGACGGTCATACGCCGCTGGGGCAGCGGCAGAACCCCGGGCAGTCGCGTCGGGGCAATCGCGGCACCAACGGCGCCGGCCGTGTCGGTGGTCCCCGAAGTGAGGGTAGCCTTGATCTTCAGATCGGCCGCGCGGGCATTCTTGGAGAAGCCGGTCGCCTGGAAGGCCTTGAAGCCCTCGCTTTCGACAAACTGCTCGCCGATGGACTTCTCGCCTTCATCGCCACCTCCGGCACTCCGAGCGAGTTTCTGCTCGACCTCGGCAAGCTGCTCGGAAAGCCCGTTCATCTTGATCAAGGCCTCGTCGGCCTTCTCCTTCAGGCTGTTGGTCAGGGTTTCACCTGCCTTGGCCTTGCCGAGAGCTTCGTCGGCGATCGCCTTAACGGCGTCGACAGACTGCTGGAATGCAGCCTTCACTTCCGAGGCGAGTTGCTCGGCAGACTTGTTGTCGAGGCCGCCGGCAGCCGCGCTCGCGGTGATGACCAGCAGATCGCTGGCATGGGCGGTTACGCCGAAGCAGAGGACCGAGACAGCGGCCACGGCCACGGCAAGCACGCAGAATGCGGCGAGCGGAAACGCTCGATGCGATAGCATCTTCATTGTGGGATTCCTTTTCGGAAACGGAGAGGAGGATCAGCTAGCGAGCAGCGCCCGCATGAAAGCTGATGGTTCAATCGCCTTCTCGCCCTCGGACTCGCTCCGAATGGCCTTCGAATAGCCGACAGAGGCGATCTGTACGGCCATTGCCTTCGGGATCCCTGCATCGCGCAGGATATCCTCGAATTCCTTGATTGACGGCGGCTCGCCATCGCGCAGGCGCTGCGCGAAATCGGAAAGCCTGCCCTCGGATTTCACGGACTCGACGCGCGCGCGCCGGTTCGCTGGAAACGACACGATTGAAGCCTCGAGCAGATCGAGCTTCAAAAGCTTGCGCGGGCCGCCGGCATCCGCCGGCTCGACGTCGACCTCCCGATAGCCGATCGACATGCCCTGAATCGCGCCCGCCTTCAGCATGATCAGCGCCTCGTCGGCGCGGCGGACACCCTGCAGCAGTTGGCCCTTGCCATAGAGCCCCTTGCCGTCGTCGACGAGCTCGTTCCAGACGCCGATCGGCTCATCCGGGTTGTGCTGCCACAGCATTAACGGATAGGTGCCCTCGCGCTGGTGCTTCGCCAAGCTGTCGGCGAACGCGCCCGGCGTCACCACCTCATTGTAGCTGTCCCGGACGCCAAACACCGACGCGTAGCCCTCGATCTGCCCGGCGTCGTCGGCAGACTTGACCTTGAAGGCGAAATCCTTGGTCTTCATGGGTCTATCCCCTATGGCGTTGGCGCCGGCAGCGCTTCCTGCCCGGCTTCCGTGATCGGGATGTTCTGCATTTGCATGCGTGGCACGTCGCCACCCTCGACCGGAGGCAGATTCTCCAGCGCCCGAACTTCATTGATCGTCATGGCGCCGATCGCCGTCATCTGCTGGTAGAACCTGGCCCTCCCCGCGCTATCGGCCCGCAGGAGGCCCTCCAGATTGAATTCGACAGCGATGCCGCGCGCCCTGTCGTCGGGCGTGAGCAGTTGCTTCTCGCAGGCCTGCTCGATCCGCTTCAGCCGGCGCCGAAGCGTGAACTTCTGGAATCCGAGCGTTTGCTGCTCCAGGCCGGTTCCCCAACTGGTTGACTTCTCGGTATGCCCGATCATGAACGGCGGGACGCCAAAGTAGCGGCAGATTTCCTCGACCGAGAAGCCACGCGATTCCAGCATCTGGGCGTCTTCCGGATTGATCGAGATGGCCTCGACCTTGGCTCCCCCTTCTGAGACCCACGGTCGGCCGGCGTTCATCGCCCCGAGATACTTCTCCGTGAGCGTCGTGTTGGCGAGCTCGCGCTGCTCCGCGGTCAGCCACTTTTCGAAAACGAGCTGAACGGACGGCCGCATCCCGTTCTGGAACGTGGCGCCGGCCGCGCGATCGATCGCCTGGGCTAGGCTGAATGCATGCCGCCCGAAGTGCAAAGTGGACATTCCGCCGAGCGGGTTTCCGCCGAAGCCGCGGACATGCAGGACGCGCGCGTCCGTCTCCGTGTAGGTCTTACCGTTATCGGTCCACTGGTACTGGATCGTGCCGCTCGACAGCCGCTTCACCGACATGCATGACGGCAGGATCGGCGTCAGAGCCGAGATACCCTTGGCGCCACGACTGATGGCCGCATATCCGTTGCCCCAGAGCTCAATCGAGGCGCAGATGAATTCCCAAAAGTCGACGGCTGTCTGGTCGAAGTTCGGGCTGTCGTGCAGCACGCGGTAAAGCGGATGATCCTTCGCTACCTCACGCGAGCCGTCCGGATGGGTGCGGTACACCATGACCGGAAGCGAGGCGATCGTCCCCGAGATAAGGTTAATGCAGGCCCATACCGCCGAGAGGGCGAGAACCGAATGGTCGGTCACCACCTCCCCGGCAGCGCCAGCCATACCCGGATCACGCCAGCCATCTGGCTCGCGCATCGTAAGCCGGCGCACCACATCTGCCATCTTGCGAAGAAGATTCATGCCGCGCCCGCCAGAGACTTGAAATAGTCCTCCATGCCGCCGCCGGTCGCCTCCGGGTTTCTCGACATCAGCATCACCGCGTTGAACGCCGCGATCAGAGGATCGATCTTCGCCTTGCCGGCAATCTGCTTGGTCACCAGCACGGCATTGCCGCGCTTTTCGACCTTCGCATTGCCGACCACCCAATTCATCATGGCCGAGCCGTCATGCTCGATCGTGCCGTCGGCGAGCTTGCGCTCGAGCCCCAGCACGGCACCGTTGAGCTTGTAGCCCTGAGCGATGCCGAGAAGCTGCTTCTCCTCCACGCCCCGGGCGATCAGCTCCTCGATCATTGCTGTCACACCGAATGGATCGAGACCGACCGCCGCCTCTTCCGGCAAAAGCCCGGCGCGGTTGACGCGCTCGATGATGTTCGCGAGCTCCTCGACGTCCTGCGTGGGATGCTTGCAGATCGTCAGCGAGCCCTCTTTCTCGAAATCCCGGAGCCGCGGCGCGATCTCCTGGCGCAGCTCGAGCACATCGGGATGAGCCCACGCATGCGCCCAGAGGAGCCAGTTCCGTGTGTCACGGTCGCGGCCCAGCAGAACCAGACCCAGAAGGTCGTCGAGCCCGCCACCGTCGCCGCCAGCGACAACCACGTCACACCGGCCGAGGAACGTGTCGAGGTCACGCAGCGCTTTGTTGGCGCGACCTTCCCAGTATTTCGCGCCGCCCCACCGGTTATTCGCCAGCCGAAGGCCGATCTCAACATTCAGATGCTTCGCGAGGAAGACCTGATATTCGCCGCCGGTCGCGTCCTTGACCTTGCGGAGTTCGTCGATCAGCCACTCCTTATCGACCGAGCGACCTATATTCGGGTTCGTGATGTAGAAATTGCCCGGCTCGAGATAAGCCTCGCTCTCGACCATCTCCTCCGGAAACTCGTACAGCACCGGCAGGCTTTTGCGGTCTTCGATTGTGCCGTCGCGGACGCCGCGGAAGTAATCCAGTTTCGCCTTGAAGACACCGGCCGGTTCGGCGTCAGCCTGCGTCGACAGGTAGATCACGAAACCCTCTGGCCTCGACACCTGACCGCCGGTCGCCTCCCGGAGCATCGCGTCGGCGTTCGCCTTTTTGCCGAACAACCAAAGCTCGTCGACCAGGACGAACGCCGCCTTCTTACCGGACACGGTCTCGTTATCGGCTGCCACCACCTTCAAGACGGCGTTGGTCAGCTTGTGCGTGATGGTCCGGATGTGATCCTGGATGTGCAGGATACCGCCCTGCGCCCAATCCAGCTCTGGATCCTCGCGGATCATGTCGCGCGCCGGATGGAAGGCGTTGTTCGCGACCTCGATCGTCGGCGCCAAGATCAGCAGCTCGGCCGAATGCCTCCAGTTCCGGATCAGCGCCGTTACCATGATGCCGGCCGCGATCGTCGATTTTGAATTCTTCTTGCTGATCAGCAGGAAGAACTCTCGGATCAGCCTCCGCGCGCTGTCCGCGTCATACGCCCCGAAGATCGCGGCGACGAAATCGAACACCCACGGTTCGCACGCCTCGCCGAATGTCGGCTTTCCCGGAGCGTCGACGATCCGCAGTGACTTGAACACCTCGAGCGCTGCGGCCGCCTCATCGGCGAATAGCGGGCTCGGGATCAGCGAGCGCCGCTTGACGATCCGCTCCCGCCAATCTGGGCAGGCGGTCGACCACTCCAGCTTTGCCATCAGTGCGTCGCAACCGATTTAGGCGGCGCCGGCGGCGCAAACTTGCTCCCGGGCTGACCAACCTGTTCGGCCGACCGCTGCCGCTGGGCCTTCTTCCCGCCATCGGCAGCGGCGCCGGATTCGTTCAGCGTCTTCGCAGCCAGAGCCAGCGATTTCAGAACCTCGGCGCGTTGCTTCAGCGATACCGCCTGGCGCAGCGCCTCCTTCTGCTTCTCCGGCTCCTCGCCGTCGACCGCGATATCGATGATCGCCTCCAAGTCACCGACCCTCGACGTGGTCGCGTCGAGCTCGTCGAGCATCCGTAGCGTCAGATTCCGCCCGCGCCCGACTATGGCCTCAGGGCTGGTCGTCTCCGGCGTGACCGGCGTCGGCGTGATGACGATCGTCTCCGGCTCGGTACGCGCTTTCGGCTGCGTACCGGTCTTGACCCAGTTTTCTTTCTTCGCGCGCTTCCGGATCGCGCCTTCCGAGATCGAGTACCACACCGCGAGTTCGCGGTTAGACATTGATCCGGAACAGAAATCTCTTTTGATCCCATCCCAATCGATGGGCTTTTTCTCATCTGCCATTTTCAGTACGCAGGACGGTACGCACCTCGCATTTCTCCACCCAGGAAAAAATCTCTGCGTGAGGTGGCCGCCGGTGCCGTAGGGAGGCGGCTCGGAAGTTTCCGACCGCCCCCCTACCTCTCGGCTGCTCTTTCCTCGGCCTGGATGAGGCTGTCATGCACAGCCTTGGTGACCGTCTCGATGTTGTTGGTGTCCCAGAACAGCGCTGGGTCGCCTTTGTGTGGCTTCTTGTGGTTCGCCACTGGACTGTTTGGATCGGGATACTTGCCGCTGCACAGCTCACCTGTGCGCTGGCATGTGTAGTTGTCCCGAACGAATATCTCTAGGCGCAGCTGCCGCCATCGTGGCGTGCGGTACCATGCGCGCCATGGTGACAGCTGCTCGCGGCGTCGATCAGCCGCCTTCTCATCGCCTGCAGCATAGCTGAGCCGCGGCGCTGCGGTGCCGAGGCGCGGCCTCAGCGTTGTCAACTTAGGCACAGTCACCATCCGGCGCGACGTACTCGCTCGGCGCCGTGTCAGCGTGCAGCATCACCAGATCGTCGACAGGCTCTTGCGCAAAGAGCACCTTGCGACGGCGGCGTATACGCAACTTGCCGCCGTCGCTTGGTGGCTTCCCGAAGGAAACGCGGATCACTTCACCCATTCTGTTTCCTGAAATACAGGAACAAGAACATGGACAGGATGGTGACGTCGACCATGCCGACGCAGATAACCCACGCGTCCGGTTCTGTCAGGCCCATGTCAATCCTACGTAGCGTTTCACGTGAAACAAAACCAGAACGAGATTACTTCGGGCACATTAATCCATCAGCGCCTATCCGATTTTTCTCGGAGGCAGTGCCCGGAGGGATCGGAAAGGGATGAGACCGCACATCGATATCCGTTGCTGCGAATATGCATGAAGCGTTGCTGATTTGTCAGTTAGTGTTCTACTAACGTTTCGCTAAAACGTTTCGCTAACGCGGCTTCAGCTCCCTGATCAATTCAGCCGCAATTTCCCAAGCGCGCTTGTATGTCTTGTTGGCGTGCCGCGCTTCCAGCGCCTCGGCTGCACTCTCCAGCGCAGTCCGAGCGGCGTCCGCCCTTTCGAGCTCGATCCTGCGCATCAGATCCGCTTCGGTCATGCCGCTTCCTTTTGCACCATCCTTGCACGCTTGCTCGGCCGTGGCTTTCGGCTCCGTCGGCGCGACTTGGTCGCGATAGGCGCGCTGATCACCGCGTCGTTCAGCTCGCCGCAGAAGTCCTGCAGCACCATCCTCATCATCTCGTCATTCGCGACAGGAATGGCCTTTTCATCCGAGACGAGTACCCGCTGCACGCCCTCTATGTGCCTGATCTGGCTCCAGCCCTTGGAATCGGTGCGAAAGAAAACGTACCCAGGAACTGCCGCGAGCGCATGATCCGACTTCCTTCCCCTCGTAATCCGCGTGCGCATGAATGCCGGCAGGAACGTTCCGCGCTCCAATTTCTCGATCTCGGTCCGCACCTTTCGCTCCATACCCGAGACCATCTGGCAGGCCGCCCAATACTGCTCACCCATTCCATGTCCCTCAATTTCGAATGCTGCTCTTGATCGTCTTTTTCGGCTGCTGCGCCGGACGCTTGCCGAAGCGCTCCTTCAGTTCATCCGCGACGCGCTGGAGTTTCGCCCTCTGGCCGGCCTGATTGCGCCAGCGTCGCCATCCCTTACCGACGCCACAGCTCACGCCGCATCCTCCGCCTCTCGTGGCAATCGTTCGCCGGTCGCCTCGTCGTATCCTTCAGGAACGAGCGTCGGCCTAAACCAGCCGCGGCGCAGGCGGCCGTTTTCGTCCCGGTTGTCGGTTACGGGCGATCCTCGCCCCGTCGTCGCGCGCAGGTGCTGATCCCAGCACGCCCATTCCATCGTTCCTTCGACGATGAAAACCTGTTGCGACACGACCTGAAGGCCGGCGGCCGGCGGCGCCTTGGCGTGCGCGTCGCGGATTGCCCCGTCGAAATAGTCCAGCGTCGCCGGCTTGGTGCCGCGCTTCAGCACGGTCTCGACCGCCGCGAGGATCGTCCCCTGCGCATAGCCCTCGCGGAGCCAATGCTCGCATCGGGACAGGTTCGGGATCGGCAACTGCCTGCCCAGGAACAGCGCTGAGACAGCGGCACCGACGGCCGACGCCCTCCTCTTCAAATCCTCATCAACCGGCGCGCAGCCGCCCTCTGCTCTGCTCTGCTCTGTTTCTGAATCTGCTCTGCTCTGCTCTGGTGCCGTTTCACTGCCCGTTTCTGAAACGTTTCGTTTGCCGTTACCTGAAGCGTTTCGTTGTTTATCCCTGAAACGTTTCACCCTTGGTGTTGAGCTGTCGGATTGAAACTGCCTGCCGTCCCAATTGTGAGGACGGAAGACGCCGTCGACATTGTCGACCAGCTTGGCCTTGACGAGCACCGCCAGCCACAGAGCGACCTTGGCCGGCTTCTCGCGCAGCCGCAGCGCGATGTCGTCCGTCGGCGGCAGCACGCCGCCGTTGGCCGAAGCGATGCATTGCAGCGTGAACCAGGCGCGAAACTCCGAATCCGACAGCCGCAACAGCTTCGGGTGGTCGATCGCGTCGTCGTATGCCCTCCACCAATGCGTCATGCGGCAGCCCCCTTGATGATCTTTTCGAGCTGCTGCGCGGCGAAGGCGATTCCCTCGTTCCAGCCGCGCAGGAAGACGCGATCGGGATTGAGCTTCTCATCCGCCACCTTGCCAGCGGCGAGCAATTCGCGGAGCTGTTGTACCTGTTCAGCCGTCATGCCGCAGTGTCTTTCTCGTTCACAGCCAGAAATTTCCCGCGCACGATCAAATGCCGCGCGGTGGTCCTACTCACTCGAAACATCCCGGAGACGACTCTGTGCGCCTCTTCCTGAGTGGTGCACGTCTTCCGGATACTGAGCGCTATCCGCGCCATGTCGTCCCGGTCGGCTTTTGGTATGCGCTTCCCGGGCCGTATCGTCATTTCTGCAGCCGCTGCGCCGCCTCGCCGGCGATCGCCGACCAGCCGCACTGGTCGATGTGGTTGTCGGCGCGCAGCGGGCCCGTGTAGGCCCTCGCCTGCTTCAGGCTCGACATCATCTGCGCGACATCGTGCTCGTCGATCGGCCGCTTAGGCGCCTTCCCTGCTATGGTGAGGAGCCCGTTCCACATCAACGCGATGCGGCCAAGGCCGTCCATAACATCGCCATAGGCCGCCTTTCGGTCGCCGCAGACGAGTTCAGCAGCCGATGCTAGGATCTCGCTCGCGATCATGCGCCACGCCCTTCGTAAATGAGCCGCGCGCGGCCGATGCCGAGACCCGGCGCCGGTCCCCAGACGTACCAAGCATGGTCCTCGGTGCCTGACGTATCGCCGGGAAACCACTGGATCCGATCGACCAATGCGATCTTGGCGCAGAAGCGCGGATTCTCGGCGAAGAGGTCAGCTCGCGTCTTGCCGAAGTCGAATTTCGCGGTCAGTAACAGCGCCACCCAGCCCGCGCAGCGCTTCAAGGCCAACCTGGCAAACTTCACCGCGTCACGATTTTGCACCCCGTATGGCGGGTTGGTGTAGATCGCGTTGAAGTTCCGCGGGTGCGTGCTGGCGGCGCTGAGCGGCGACAGGAAATCGAAATAGCTGTCATGCGCGCGATCGTAGGTCGCGATATCGCTCGTGACGACCTTGGCGCCGTGATCTCGTATCACGTCGGCGATCATATGGTTGCCCGCGGCAGGCTCCCAAACCACATGTCCGATGCCGACTGGGAAATGACGCAGGAGCGCTTCCGTCGCCCACGGCTCGGTTTGATACAGGTCATTTTCCTTGCGGACATAATTCGAAGCGACAACGGTCACGCAGCCCTCCCGGATGATTTGAATCTGCGGTCGCCGGCCTGGCAGGCTTCGTCGAACGTGAGCCCCATTTCGGTCATGCGCCTATGGACGCGGTTCATGCTGACGCCGCGGCGGCGCGCGCCCTCCGTCAGGCTCATCTCCTCGCCGTCGATGACCACGACAATCGTCTTCGCCTGGTTGAACGTCTGCTCTTGATGGGTTGCCCAGCAACAGTTTCCGGGTTCATATCCCTTGGATCGATCTTCCCGATCGAGTGTCTTGCCGACGGGCCGCTCGCCCATGTCGGCCAAGAAGTTCTCGAATGAGTTGAGCCAACGATCACAAACCGTAATGCCCTTCGCCCCATACCATTTGTACTGGACTGCCTTCGGGTTACAGCAGCGCTCCCTCATCTTGAGCCAAGTCTTATAGGTCGGCGTCTTACTCATGCCGTGAGTTCGGTTGTGGGCGCCGATATCGAAGCTCACGTCGACCTCCCGCGGAATACGCCGCTCGCATAGACCGGATAGTTATGGAGATGCTTAAGGGGATCGGACAAGCACGGTCGGATGCTGTTCGTCTTCAACAGCACGCCGTCCTTGATGGCACGCCGCCAAATCTGCCCCATGCAGTTCGGGTGGCTCGGCTTGACCTTCAGATGCCGGAGCAGATCGTCGATGTGAACTTCGGCCTGTCTCCGCGCGATATGGCAGATCGCGGCGTAAGCCACCTCCGCAAAGTCCGAACCGGTCAACGTCTCGGCGAATTCGGCCTCGAGCATACCTACATCACGCGCGCGGACGGCCTGGGCGGCCGCGTAGTCGTCGAATGAGAGCTGTTGCGGCTGCATCAGGCCCGAGCCTCCGCCGTATTGCGCACCGCCTGCGCCAGCATGGCGCGCAACTCGGCCTTGGACATTTCCGGCAGGCGCGGAAGCTGGTTGCGATATGATGGATGAGTCCGGCTGGTGACGCCGATCCGGACAATCGGATTGACAGCCGCGGCGGCCTCACGACGCTTTTCGTTCCGCCGCGCGTATTTGCGCTTCAGCCTGGCGCCGAGGATCATCTTGCGATCGGCTTCCTGGCTTGGCGTGTACCGATTCATGTCGATGCCGTGCCTGCCCGCCAGCGATAGGATCTGATGAAACTTGACGCCCATGATGTCGGCGATGTGGAGCGCGTACTTGCCATCCGCAGCGAGTTCGCGCACCTTCTGCACTTCTTCATCGGTCCAGTATTTGGCGTTCTTGTTCCGGCCGCCGGCGGGCACACCGCCGCGGCCGTTAAGATTGACACCGATGCGATATGCCTTTCCGATCACCGCGCTTCGCGTCGCACCAATCTGCGCGCCGATCTGGGAGGCCGACATCCCCTCGCCACAGAGACGCTTGAGCTCGGAAATCTTCTCCTCGGTCCAGAACATCAGAGGTCCCTCAATCGGTTTTCGGCGATGGCGCGCGCATCCGCCACCTGCTTTGCCAGCACCTTGTCGGCCTGGATTTGCGTGGCAATCTTCCGCACTGCGTGCAGCACGGTAGTGTGATCCCTGCCGCCGAACCGGCGCCCAATTTCCGGCAGAGACTGCCCTGTCATCGATCTGGCGAGATACATCGCGATCTGGCGCGCTCGGACGATGTCTGCGAACCGCCAACCCGATTTGAGTTCTCGGAGCGATATCTCTGGGAATATCTGTAGAACGGACCGCTGCACTACCTCGATGCGGCTCATTGGGATGAGCCGGTCCATGCTGCGATGCGCCGCCATCATGAGGCTATTCGGTATCGGAGGCGCCACCGCTGGCTCGGACTGCGCGACAGGGGCGGCTTCCGCGATCGTCGGCGCCGGCGCAATCTCGATCGGCTTGGACAATGGCACTGCAGCCGCCATCCGCTGTCTACGCGCGGCCTGTGCAGCCGCCTCGCGCAGTTGCTCCGTCGTTGCCGACCTGCGCGGGTCATAGATTGCTGAGTGATGCATTTGCCCTGCCCTTTCGTTCGTCAGGCCTTCGCGCGGATGCGCCGGCAGTCGTCCTGCAGGCGCGTGACGTTATCCTTGAGGTCTTCTCCCGCATTTTCGATGCGAAGCGCCTCGTTTGGCGTGACCTTGCCGTCCGCGAGCGCCGTGCACATCTCCGAAATCAGTTCGCCGCTCTCACGACCGACGGAGCCGACGTGCTGCGCCATGCTCTCCACCGCGACGCCGCGCTCATCCTTCACCAGGTCATAGCCACGCATCTCCGCCCAAGCGCGCAGGATACGGTCGTCGCCCGCAAGCGCGTCGAGATCCATCGCGACGTCAATCGGAGCGAATTCATGCTCATTCGGATTGCCGTACTTGCTGAGCATGCTGCCGTGGGTGCGCGTGTGCTTGGCGACCTCGGCGAGCGTCCCGGCTTCCGCCGTTGCGCGGCGCGTGGCGGCCTTGAGCGCGAGATAGTCCTGCTGGCGATACGGTCTGGCGTTCACGTTTCGGGCCTCGATCGTTTTAAGTTGGAGCCGACGACGCCACACGGCATCGTCCGCTCATGAACTACGCGGCATACAAATCAGCAGAAGACGCTTCACTCGCCGCAGCAGTGCGCAACGTGCTGGCGTTGTTCTGGTTGGCTAAGCTGCAAAGAGAGATGCCTTGCGCGAGCCATTCGGCCTCGAGCGCGCTGATAGCGGCGTCGAGTTCGGCGTCGCATGAAGAAAGAAGCGACGACGCCGAAGCGCCGTCGCAGTCAGGGAGGAAACGCGCCGTCTCTCCGGCTGTCACCGCTGTCCCGGCCTGCAAGGCTAATGCGGTTGGCCCATCTACGACCCCGGGATGGAGCATGGCGCTAGCGTCACTCGCGCTTCCGATTCCTGATGTAGTCTTGACGCAGGAAAAGCTCGTTGAATTGGATGCGGTCTCTCCCGCCGTCACGTCCATAAACTCAGACGTTGCAGTCAGGACCGCGCCTGACACGTCTACTCGCAACCCCGTTCCGGCGGTAGATCGTCTTACGGTGCCTGTGACACCAGCCGTTCCGGCTTTGCCTTCGGTTGCTTTCGCTCGGGATGTGATTGCGCCGGCCGCGTCACGAGGGGGGCTGGGGGCGCGCGTGGTTGCGGCCGGCGCTTCAGTCTCCGGATGGGAGGCTGAAATGGAATTCAGTGGGGTCATGCGGCCACCCCGCGCCGCTCGCGCATGAACGCGCGAATGCGATCCATCGTTTCGAGCCGCGGGTTCCGTCCCTTCCTGAGCGACCGATAAAGGTTCGGATCCTTAATCGCCCGCCACCCGAATTCAGTAGCGGTGATCCCCTCGCGCTCAATGAAGGCGTCGATCTCTTTGACCAGGTCAGCAATCGTCGGATGCAGCTTCATAATAGGAAGCTGTAATAGCAAGATTACTATTACGTCAATAGGAAATTTCAGCCGGGATGGAAAATAGGTATTATCCTATAAACGGCGGCATGGACATGGTTCGAAAGCTGATTCTGGATAAGCTGGCCGAGAAGGGTCTTTCAATGAAGGACGCCTCGCTGAAGATGGGCCGCGCGCATTCATACCTATACCAGTTCCTCAAGAAGGGGCTGCCACGCGAGTTGCACGAGCGCGATCGCATCAGCTTGGGCACAATTTTGGATGTTCCCGAAGATGAACTTCGTGGGCCCTCCTCTACCGTGCTGCCGAAGCGCAGCTATGAGAAGAAAGCGACGACCGCACGCGAAAGTTCAGTTGACCTTACCGCACATCCGCCTCAATCTTTCCAGCCGCGAACAGTGCCAGGCGCCGATCTATTCGGCGGACAAATGGACTTCCCAATATTTGGCACAGCGCAGGGAGGGCAAGACGGGGCGTTAATTGTGTCAGAAGCTGCAGTAGACTGGGATGTTCGTCCGGCCGTACTTCTACGGGTTCGAGACGGATACGGAATGATCGTATCTGGCGACTCGATGGCGCCAGAGCACAAGCACGGATCCATTGCGCTGGTGAATCCTCACATGCCGGCGCGCGTAGGCGACTCTTGTGTATTTCGCAGCCACCTCGAAGACGGCACCAATCTCGCGATGATCAAGGAGTATCGTGGTCAGACCGAGACGCACTGGAAGGTCCGCCAGCACAACCCGCCGAAGGACTTTCAGCTTAAAAAGAGCGAGTGGCAGGTGGTGCATCGCACCGTTGGGAATTACTTCCCGTAGCTTTGCGGCTCCATACAATCCTGGTCGGTGTATGGCTACGATCGTCTGATCGTAGCTATTTTTATTAGAATCATTCTTACTGATAGGATTTTTGCTATTGACAGCATAATAGCAATCCTACTATTGTGTCCTCCATCAGATCGCTGGAGGACACCGTGTCCGACCTCGTCGAAGCTACCATTGACCTCAGTGTGATCGTCGCGTTCTGCGCGTCGGTGCTCGTTATTTCCGCGCTCGTTTTCGGGGGCGCGTAATGAGCACGTACCAAACCGTCATCCTGCTGCTCATCATCTCCGAGCTGATCCTCGCCGGGTTCATTGAGGCAACCCTCGTCCTCGAGGAGCCCGCCCATGACTGAGCTCGCTCCTGAAGTCGTCGACCTCCTCCGCGCCGGCGCCGCCGATCATCTCGGCTACTGCTGCCGTCCGTCGCAGGTCGTGAAGCTCTATCCGGCCATCCAGGCGGCGGAGCGCGCGGGCTACGTGCGGTTTATCGGCGAGCATCCTTGGATCACCGAGGCGGGTCGGAAGGCCATCGGCGCGCCCACCCAGGCCGAGGCGGACCGCGCGAAGCTGATCGAACTGTGTAGCCGGCGGAAGAAGCTCGTTCCGGCGAAGCGCGACGATCCGCGGACGGACTTCGACTACCGTTCCTACAAGAGCATGGATTACGTCTGCACGCTGCTGGTGAAGCAGCCGGACGCGCGGGAGAACCCGTCCTCGATCCGCGTCGGGCGGTCGCTGAGCAGCGACCCGCAATTCCTTGGCCCGCGCAACTCGATCATCTTGCCGGAGAGCGAAGGCCGGTTTGTGCTCGCCATCATGCCCGCGTGGCTCGTCCGGAAATGCTTGCTGCCGACCTACCCATTCCCGCTCGATGAAGAGGATCCCGCCTTCACCGCCGACGAGCGCGCGACCTGGGATCGCCTCCGGCTCGTCTGCCATTCGGTCAATGCCCGCATTCGCGGCGCCGGCCGGCGCCAGTCCGAACGCTTCCGTTATGGGGAGTCCGCCTGATGAACAAGCATGTCGCGTCGGTTGTCCCGTTCCGCCGTCCGCTGGAATCCATGAGCCGCGCCGAGATCGTCGATTGCATGGCGGCGCACCTGGTCGCCGCGATCCTTCACGACGGACTCGACACGTCGTCCGACGTCGACGTGATCGAATGCCTGCTGAGCACGCCAGAGCGGTTTCAATCCCGCGTCGTCCTCAATCACTTCGACGATGCACTGGCGGAGGCGAAGCAAATCCTGATCGCGAAAGAGATGGGTGACGTGTGATGGATCAGCCTCTCATCGCCATCCTCGCGCTCGTCGCATTTTCGCTGTTCGCGATCGGGTACGGCATCGGCCTCGTGGAAGGCCGGAGCCGGCGCGCCGACGACATGGACCTCCACTCGCACGGGGACAACCTCGAGCAGCGCGCGAGGCGCGTGCAATGAGCGAGCTCCGCCAGCGCCATCCAAGGCAGAGAGACGAAGCCCACCTGCGCTACGTGCGCGCGCAGCCGTGCTGCATCGGCTACTGCAATCGACCGGCCGAGGCCGCGCATATCCGCATGGGATGCATCGCGATCGGCAAAGACCAAACCGGCATGCAGCAGAAGCCCGACGACAAGTGGACGGTACCGCTTTGCAACTATCACCACCAGTCTGGGACGCTCGCCCAACACAAGATCGGTGAGGAGCGCTTTTGGCGCGAGGTTCACGGCATCGATCCATTTCGGCTCGCCGCGAAACTCTGGATCGAATCCGGCGGCGCTATCCGTGAGTTCATGCATTCGCCTGTGAAGCGGCCGAAGCCGGTCAAAGCGCGGAAGCCGAAAGAGCAGCGCCGCAAGATCCCGGGCCGTCGCTTCAATGGCGATCCGATTCCGAGCCGGCCGGCGGCGCCCTAACCCCCTCGCTAATGCGTCTCGCACACGATCGGAGAGAGGACAGACAATGGATGCAGATTTGAAGAAGCGATGGGTCGAGGCGCTGCGGAGTGGTGATTACAAGCAGGGCCGAAGAGTGCTGCGTCAGGACGACATGTATTGCTGCCTGGGCGTTCTCTGTGATTTGGCCGCCACCGGCGAGTGGCGTCGGCAGCCAGATGGCCAAACGCATGTGTATTCCGTCGATGGGGAATACGACGACATCTACATGCCGTGGCCAGTTATGGCGTTTTGCGGTCTCGACCACAATAAGGAAATGGCTGTCTCTACGATGAACGACGATGGCAAGTCCTTCGCGGACATCGCTTCGTGGATCGAGGCCAACCTATGACCCCCACCGAGCGGAAGCCAGAGAGCTCGCCGGGGCCGTGGCGAGTTACCGAAGGCGAGAACGGCTTGATCGTTCGCGCAACGGATAGCACCGGCAAGCCGATCGCGTCGATGTGGCTCAATGGCGACGACCCGAAAGCCAACGCCGACCTGATCTGCCGAGCCGTTAACAGCCATCCAGAATTGGTGCGGGCTCTTGAGGAGACTGCCAAGCGCTGGGATGGGACGGCTGACCAACTGGAGCGATGGGCCAATGAGAGCCTCAGCGGAGGCTGGTCCACTCACCAAGTTGAAGCGAACCGCGCCGAGGCCGAGTACTGCCGCGCGAACGCGCGTAACGCCCGTCGCGCTCTCCTGTCATCTCGGAGCCGGCCATGATCTGGCTAGCCGCCCTCGCCCTCTATCTCCTGCCCGGCGTTCTCCCGGCTCTCTACGTCCTTCGTGGAGGATTCATGGGCTGTCCGGGGTGGCTACTGGCGCTCGGGGTGCTCGTGGCGTGGCCGTGGATGGTGGGGAGGTCCTGACGTGTACCCCGCCGGAGGCATCTTCAGCCCGTCACCTCAGCCCTGGTACAGCCCGGGGTGGAATGTGGAAAAGTGCCGTCGAAAGCGCAGCGAACGGCGGTGGAGGCGGTTCATGTGGGCGTGCAAGGCGTTCGCCGTCTTCGCCATGGTACTGGGGCTTTTGCAAATGCTGGGGTGGGTCGTTTCTTGAGATTGGGAAGGGGTGAGGACGATGGGCGACGAAGCAGATGCAGACTGGCAGGCTGGGCTCGGAGAGTGGGGCGAGGACGAAGCGCGCGAATATTACCGTGACATCTTAGCGAGATCGGTGCGCGCATCTCCTTTTCGCACCAGAAAGAAACGCCGGAAGTCCATTTCAATGCGCAAGGAACAGAACCATGACGCGGAATGATCTTCACCGCGCCAGTGAATGCGCAGCAACAATCACTTAGCCCGCTCTCTTCGCTTCAATTCGCGCTCGATGGATTCTCGGATGAACTCAGCCATGCGGTTAGGCCCGACCAACGCTTCGATGCGCTGCTTGGTTTCGATCGTCATCCGGACCTTGGTCTCAACCGTGTCCGATTTCTTGCTCAGCGGAGGGCGCCCCATGCGTCGCGGCATATCCGTCCCCGGAAAATTTGTCAAACTCGCCTCCTTCCCAAAAATAAGCGTCCCCGGTTATTGACAATATAACAGGGTACGGTTATAAACGCAATATCAGACACGGGAGATCGCAATGAAGTTCAAATTGATCCGCGTTGCAGGCGAAGTCCGCGCCGCTAGCGTTACCCTCACCGAGGCCGAGCGCATTGAGATACTGGCTGGCCGTGTGCCATTCGGTTACGCCGGCGGTCTCGGCATCGACCGGCAGGAAGTTGTTGAGGGGGGCATCATCAGCTTTTCGGGCGCCTGTTTCGTTGACCGCGAGGCGAACCTCATCAAGGCGTTGGGCGAGTTTCGCGATGCGCTGACTGCTTCCATCAAAGAGCAGGCCCGTATCCGCGCCGAGTTGAAGCGCGATATTCAGCGCGAAGAAGACGAGCGCGCCGGTTATGAGGCATTCCCTGGCGGCCGGTTCGCTGACGCCATGCGCGGCACCAAATCATTCCCGAACCACCCGCGCTGCCCCTTCAAGCAGCCGGCTCGTGTGGCCGCGTGGGAGGCCGGCTACAACCGCGCGCACGACGGGCTGATCGAAGCGTTTAGCGAGGCCGCATGAGCAACGCTCGCGTCGTCCTCTGCGAGGCTTGCGGCAGCGAGGGGCGACTTTTCACGCTCACGCATATCAGCCGCGAGGACGGCCAATGGGACGGCCACAGCGAGCCCTGCCCATGGTGCGAAGGAACTGGCGGCGAAGTGATCGAAACGCAGCCGATCGATATGGAAGATTTAGAGGAGATGTGCGGCCAATGACCCACGCTAACCACACCACATCATCCCCTATAGCCAGGGAGTTGGAGAAGCTGGCGGAGCGGCTTGAAGGCCATCTCGGTCCATTCAATTTTGTGACCCGTGAAGAGCGCACGCTAATCGTCAACGCCCTCCGCCTCTCCTCACGCTCGCCGCTAGTCGCCAAGTGCGCTGGCTGCGATGGCTACGAATGCGACAACGGATGCCGATACCCCCGCCCCGCCCATCCCGCCCCGGCCTCCCTGTCCGTAGCGGATGGGGAGGGCCTCCAACTGCTGTTGGAAGTGCGGGACTTCATCAACGATATCTCGGCTGGCGCTCCGATAACCGACGCTTCGCGGGATCACGCAACCGAATTTGTTGCGGAGCTGGACGCGCGTTTCTCCGAGCAGTGGGAGACCGAAGAGGTAAAGGCCCCCGCACCCGACACGGCCGCGTTGCGGGCGCTGGAACAAGCGAAAGCGGCTCTCATCAAAATACGTGCATGCAGCATTGCTGGCTGCGAAGAGGGATACGGTAAACCGGAATTGTGGGCAGATGCACTATTCCGGTCTCACTTTGATGTAGCTATGGCGCTCAAGGCAATCGACGCCGCGCTCGCCTCTCACGCTCTGCCCCTCCAGGAGGAGGGACGATGAGCGACCACGATTCATTCAGGGGCGCATGGGAAGAAGCTGTCAAGATGTACCGGGAGCAGAAGGCCGAGAACGATCGCCTCCGCGCCGAGATGAGTGACGAGTTCGAATACCTAAAGACATCCAACCAGATACTAAACGATCTGATGGATAAGCGAGACGACGAGATCACCCGCGTCCGCGCCGACCTCGCCACCATGAACGACAACCACCGCGCCATGGCCAAGCTGCTGGGTGATACGGGACGTGAACTGGAACGGCTCAAAACCTTCGTCCGTCAAGTCGCCAACTGCGACCTCTCAGACAACCAGAATATTCGCCGAGCACGAGAGCTGTGTGCGGACCTCTCCCCGGCAAGCGCGGGAGGTGAGAAGTGAAAGCTGGGGCATACATCAGGACGCGATACGAGCGAGCCTTAAGGATGGCTGCGCTCCACGAAGCGGAGGCAGCGAAGCTGCGCCAAGAGGCCGATGAGCATTTGGCTCAGGCCGAGAAAGAGCGAGACCAGGCGGCGCGCTGGGCCGCAGGCACCGATATCGCCCACCCCACCGAGACGGAGGCGCGGTAGTGAAGCGCGGATTGTCGAAACAGGAAGCCGCAGAATACTGTGGATGCGCGACCTTGGGCGCCTTCGACCAATGGCGCGCGAAGGGTATCGTGCCAGGTCCGATACCGGGCACCGCCAGATGGGATCGCAAGGCCCTCGATGCGGCTCTGGACCGGGCCAGCGGCATCATGACAAAATCCGAAGAACTCTCGCCATACCAACGCTGGAAAGCGGAAAATGCGCGGAAAGAAGAATCCGGCCACGCTTAAGGGCATCCACCGCGTCAAGAAGCGGATGGCCGATGGCTCCATCAAGGAGTATTGGTATCATCGCGTCACCGGCTTGCCGCTGGACAAGAGCAACTTAGCGCAAAGTTTTGCGGACGCTGAGAAGAAAAAGCGTCGCAATGGGGAAAAGACCCTGACGGATCTGATCCGGTTTTTCGACTCATCGAGCACCTTCGACAGCCTGAGCGACGATTCTCGCAAGGAGTATGTTTGGAAACTGCGGCGGATTGAAGCCAAATGGGGCAGTGTTCCGGAGGAGACATTCAATAGCGCCGATGATGCCGACGCTTTCGCCGCGGATGCGCTCGCTTGGCATCAGGAGCTAGGCAAGACTTCGCTCCGATCGGCCGACAACCTGATGTCTGCGCTGTGCCGCGTTCTGTCTTTCGCCAAAGAAAAGCGGCGTATCAAGCACCACCCGATTCCTTCGTTTGAGCGGCTCTATAAGAGCGACCGCGCCGACAAGGTATGGCCAGAGGAATTGCAACTGCAATTCATCAGGATGGCCAGGCCCGCCATGAAGACGGCCATGATCCTGGTTCGCAATACAGCCATGCGGGCGGCCGACATCAGGAAGTTCCCTTGGACCCACTACAACGGGCACCAGGTGCTGATACGCTCGAGCAAGACAGGAAAGCTTCTTTGGATTCCGGCCACCCGCGAACTGAAAGCCCACCTTGATGGCCTTGAGCGAACCGGCGCCCTGGTCATGCTGACGCCAACCGCGAAGGCCTACGCCAAGAGGTATTTCAACGAGCACTGGCGCGAGGACTGCGACAAGGTGGACGCGGAGAATGCCAAGCTGCACGGCGAGAACGCCGACTTTGTGAAGACGGCTGACCTCAATTTCCACGACAATCGCGGCACCGCAGCGACGCTGCTTGCAGAGGCCGGCGCCACAGCGCCCGAGATCGCCGAAGCGATGACATGGACGACCGATAAGGCTCAGAAGATCATTGACGCTTATCTCGCTCGCCGAGGCGTGCTGGCAGCGAACGCAATTCAGAAGCTTGAGGACTATCGGGAGGGCAAAATTGGTTTACAGACGCGATAAATTGTCTTTTGGAATCAATGCCGATGCCTTTAGGCAGTTTCCAGAAAATGTTGAGAAAAAACAACGAGTTTCCCGCGTCTGGGAGACTAGGGGTCGAAGGTTCAAATCCTTTCGCTCCGACCA
>NZ_JCAMOQ010000063.1:0-45894 GCF_059512365.1 Bradyrhizobium sp. Ses1 | reverse complement strand
CACGGCTCCTCATCGCCTTCGCCAGATCATCCTATCCCCGTCGCAGAGCAATTGGTCGTGTGAGAAATACGGGTTAGTCTGCTTAACGTCTGCAACTTCGAGAAGGCTGAGTTGATAGGCCCACTTCAGTCGGATCGCATCACTTGCCGACGTCTCGAAGCCGATTTCAAATCCCTCTTTCTCGGGACGGTAGCTGTCTTCCGAGATGGAGAGTTCTCCTGGTGGGAAGGTGCTAAATCCGAATTCGGTCGCTTGATGCTGCAGAAGCTGCGTCAGGATGGCGAGCTTACCTTTGTCGTTCGCCGAGAGCTTATCGGCTGATATTCGTTCGCGCTCCTCAAGAAGACCCCTGTATGCATTCTGCAAGGACCGCAATCGGTCAACCGTTTCGTCAAACACCGATTGAAGTCCCTCTAACTCACGAACTTTCGCCTCGGTGCGAATGCGTTCCTCGATCACAGCGGCAGAGGGATTCGATCCGGGCGCAACCAGCTCGGCTCTCAGCAGACGAATCTGGGCGTAATACTCTGCAAGCTCTTTGCTTATCGCGGCGATATGACTGCTGCGGGCTGTATTCTCTCCTTTCTCACGGGCGAGGATATCCTCGAACATCCTCTTCTGCGATCTTATGTACTCTATGTTATCCGCTATCGGCATAACCGCAGACAGTGCCTCTTGCGACAGTAAGGTGTCAGCGAGGGCTTGCTCGCAGGTCGGGCACCTGTCAGGAGCTAAGGTTTCAACTATTCCAGAATAACGCTGGAGCTTCTGAACATCCAAGTTTTTGGCCAAATCATCTTCAAGCGTTTCGATGCGCCTTTGTAGGGACTGCACATCGGCCATTTTGAGCTGCTGAAGATTATGGAGACCGATCCTCTGAGCGTTTAGTTCATCCGCTCGTTGGCCGAGTTGTTGGAGTTTTTCCGAAACTTCGCCAGATTGGCCCTCGACGTCTGGTATCGCGGCAGATGCAAGCGCTGCGGCTGACGCGCGACATTTAGACAGCATGGCCGAAAGCGCCGTCCACTCACCGCCGTCTGCAATTTGAATATGCGCTCGGGCTAACGCGTCAGGGTCTGCGACCGGCTTTTCAAGCAAAGCAGCGGTTCTCCCGCCACTTCGTAGAACGAAGCGTTCCAGTTCCTCGCATGTCGCGGACCAATCCTTCGCATTAGAAGCGATTCGTTCCATTAAGCGTTCGCGCTGCATCTCGAGTTTATACACGTCTAGATCCAAGAGGAATTCGACAGCGCGCTTGTGAACTTCTCTAATCCTCATGTAGGTAGGAATGGCCGCGGGGATTGCGGACCACCCAAACTTTTGCTCCACCCAGAAAAGTGGAAAGACGGTCTCCATGTACAGTTTCGTTTCCGGCGCGTCATATCGCCGAACCTGCGGAAGCTGCCAGCCGAGGAAGCCTTCGAGAAAATGGTGAAAGCCGTCTTCGCGCTGCGCCGCGCCGGGATCGAGTACAAAGAAATTTTGTCTCCGTAAGGCCATTGACCCATCTGTCAGAGCGGGCCCGTAATCTACCGTCACGAGACGAGTGTCGGTGGTCGCTTTCACAGCACGGCTCACCGTGATGATCTGCCCTTCACGATTTTCCAGTTCGAGCGCGACGCTCGATTCTAAAATGTCGACCCGTTCGTTATCGTCAGTGTTAAGGTAGCTGGTCATCGCATGTGGCAATGGAATCTCTCTACGAGGGCTTAGCATCCTCTCCAAGCCGAGAGCGTAAAGCATCCCCTGCATGCACGTGGACTTGCCCTTGGTGTTATCTGCCCAGAGTACGGTCAAGCCAGCCTCGAACGGCACATCGGCTCCATACACACCGTTCGCCGCTATTGCACGGAGCCTTAGGCTTCGGAAACGTATTGTCAAAGCAAGTCCTCCAGGCGCCACACCCGTTTCATCAGGGCGTCCGTCATTCGAGGCGCAACTTCACTCAAGAAACGGCGCTCTTCGCTGAAGATGTCACCCTCGCTCAAGATTGCTTCCGCCACATTTTTTCCTCGATCGGTAAGCGAAATAGACGTTCCCCGTTCAACCTTCACGAATCTAAGCGCGTGCGCGAGAGCAACGGCCCGATTAAGTGAGGGCTCAACTCTCACAGAAACGTCTGCTGGCTTGTACTCTCCGGACAACAGGCCACGGACCTCTTCGCGGCCTTCGGGAATTCGTACCGCATGCGCCAGGAACTGAAGCTTTTGGAAATTTGATTTCCTTGCTCGACTATAAAAAAGCGCAAGGATCAGCATCGCCATGCCCCAGGACATCCGAAGGTCGCCCGGAATAGGATCGGGCCGCGCGGTGTAAGTGAAGGAACCGTTGAGGATCGCCTTGCGAAAGATCGACTCATTTGGCATCGGGAAAATCCAACGGACAAAGCATGATCCACTCAGAGATCGATCCATAGGCGATCTGCTCGGCATTCTCCTCAGAGAGATTGGGGGCGGCCGCCTTCATTGCCGAAATAAGCGCGTCTAGTTCCGTATGAAGGATTTCACCGGCCGTGGGGCCACCTTGCGGACCAGCAAACTGAAGGCGTCGGGCTCGGCTTTTGATTGCTAACATAACCTTCTCGTGAAGATCGGGGGATCCTGTCCGAAGCGCGTCGAGCATCGCGTTCCCTTGGAGAAAAGCTGCAACGGCTTCCGCTACTGCTGCTCCAACCTGATCAGCACCAACGCGCTTTTTCAGCTTATGCGTTGCGTTTGCCAGCAGATCAGAAGAACCTGCAGCCCATGCATCAAGTTCCTGCTGCGATGGACCGGGAATCGCTAGCTTTACAGTAGACAGCGAGGACATTCCGGCCACCACAGCTTCGGCAGGAAATGAGCTGGGGTCTTGGATTGCGACTTCAAATAAGACGTCGAGGACTGGACACGTCGCTTTTCGTAAATCGCCGGTCTTCTTGGCGCAGTGGAGATTGACGTCTTTGCTATCATGAAGGGGAGCGAGAAGTACCCAGTGTTTAATCGGGGTTCCTAAGAATAGCTTTCCGATTTCAGTGCGATTGGCCAACAGTTTGCCAAGGTCGGTTGTGATTTTCTTTTTTTGCCGTTCGGCTCGCGTGGTTATGTCGACCGGCTCTTCTACTGCATAACATTGATATGCGACCGCTTCTTTTGTGCAGTAGTAGTCAATCCCGTAATCACCTTTGTGGGCGGCGGGGATTTTCTGTACGTTTAACGGCCCGTGACGATTTTGTAGAAGGCTGAGCGAAAAGGACTCCCAGTCATCTGGATTCCAAATTTGAACTGCATTTATCATCGGTTGCGCGCCCCCCGGCGTGCCACCATCTTTGCATTTGCCGGCCCGTGCATCAACGGGGGCCGACCGGGCGATTTAATCTGAGCGGCTCTCAGAGATCACCTCGGCGGAGGTGAATTTTGGCCTTGGCCTCCTGCAATGTCGCGCGGTCTTCGGAATTCACACCAATGAGCCGCGGTTGAGCCGCCTTGGACAGCGCACTGGCTCGCCAACTGCAGTTGCCCGTCCGGGTACTAGCGCGAATTCAAAACGAAACTTTGGAAATGTCGCGAAAACGAAAGGAAGATCAAAGTAGTGAATGACAGGTTGGCACGCCACCAAGAACAAAACTGCGAACTCTTATGCAATTGAAATTAATATACAAATCTTCGTCGCCTCAAAACGGCACCGATGCTCGTCCACGGAACGTCCAGATTTGCACGTTGCTGCCGATGCCGCCGAGTTCGGCGCCAAGAGCGACGGTGGCCTCGTTGCCGAGGCGCGCCGCCAACCCTCCCGTTACACGCGCGGACCAGCCATCGAGCAGCGGGACGGAAGCGAGCGGCACGGCCCCGGCCAGCGCCAAGGCAGCGGCATCATCGCCGGTAAAGTAGTAATCCGCGTACAAACCGGCATAAGGTGCCAGCGTCACGGCGGCTCCGGTGAGCCAGGGATAACTGAGCTTGATGCCGGCCGAGGCGCGCCCGGTGAAGAAAGTGCGGTCCGCCTGCAGAGTGCCGAGCGAGTCCGTATAGGCGTTCTCCCGCTCCCACAGCGCATAGAGCTTCGCCGAAGGTTCGATATCGAAACCATGGGTCTGGTAGTTGCCGGTCAGCCCGCTCGATACCAGCCAGCGATGGCCGCTGAAGTTGCCCGTGGCGGTGCCTGCGGTGCCGTCATAGCCGATGGCGGAATACGCCGCGGCTGCGTCGAAGCGCAGTCCCGGCGCGAACCTCCAGCCGAGGTATGAACCGAGCGTCCAGCCATCGCCCTTGAGGTGCCCGCTCAAGGTATCGGACCGGTAGTCGAAGGTCTCGTAGCCGCCGAGCGCACCGACCAGAAGATTCGGTGTGACCCTGCGCGTAAGGCCCAGCAGCGCATTGATCTGGCTGCCGTAGAGAATCGGTGCCGATGTCGACGACCCCCAGCGATCGATGCCGCTGCCTCTGACATCCGCCCACAACAGCCAGTCCTTCGGCGCGACATAGCCAGACGCGGGCGCCTTGGCGGGCATCGCATTGCGATTGATTGCCGCAAAGGCGTTGTCGACCCGGGATGCGCCCTGCGGCAATTGCGACTGCGCATAGCCGTTGGCGCCGCCCGGCAGGCCGCCGCCGCTGCGCCCGTACGATCCATTCCATCGATCCGACACGTCGGCGCCTGCGGTTGCGGCCTGCGGCTGATCGGGATCGGCGGAGAAGTTGAAACGGATGCTGCCTCCCCCCGGCGAGACCAGGCTGCCACCATCGCTGAAGCCTTCGGAGATCGCGGTGTCGATCGCGCCGGCAATGGCTGCGCCGGAGTTTTGCGCCACGGTCTTGGTTGCGATGATCTGCAAGGCCCGCAGCTTCAGACTGTCCTGCGGCGTGTTCACCGCCTGCAGCAGCGCCGCCGACGTGCTGGCCTTGAACGTGCCATTGCCGGCATAGGTTGCGGTGATGGTATGGGTGCCGGCCGTCAGCGCCGAGGTCGTCAGGCTGGCGACCCCGCCGGCCAAGGTGGCGCTGCCGATCGCAGCGCCGCCATCGTCGAATCTCACCGTGCCGGTCGGCGTATCGCCCCCGCTTGTCACGGTTGCCGTGAACGTCACCGCCTGTCCCGGCGTGCTGGGATTGGCAGATGAGACGAGGACCGTCGACGTCGTCCCCTGGGTCACGGCCTGGCTCAGCACCGATGATGTGCTGGACGAGTTGTTGGCATCGCCGCCGTAGACTGCCGTGATCGCATGGGTTCCGGATGTCAGCGCCGATGTGGTCAACGTCGCCAGTCCGCCACTGAGGGGGCCGGTGCCCAGCGTCGTCGTACCGTCCATGAATGTGACCGTGCCGGTGGGCGTGCCGCTGGTGCCAGTCACGGTTGCGGTGAAGGTGACAGCCTGTCCCGGCGTACTTGGATTGACCGACGCAACGAGGACTGTCGCCGTCGCCGCCTGGTTGACAGCCTGGTTCAGCACCGATGACGTACTCGACATATTGTTGGTATCGCCGCCATAGACTGCCGTGATCGCATGCGTTCCGGGCGTCAGCGCCGATGTGGTGAACGTTGCCAGTCCGCCACTGAGGGTGCCGGTGCCCAGCGTCGTCGTGCCGTCCTGGAACGTCACCGTGCCCGTGGGCGATGAGCCCGACACTGTCGCGGTGAAGGTGACGGCCTGTCCCGGAAGACTCGGGCTGGGTGACGCAACCAACGTAACGCTGCTGATCGCCCTGGCGATGATGATGTCCTGGGTCACCTGGCTCGCGGCCGCGACGGTGGTTCCATTGCCGGCCTGATCGGCGGCCACCGTGCACGTGCCTGCGCTGATCATGGTCACGATACCGCCGAAAACCGTGCAGACGCCCGGGGTCAGCGAGGAATAGGTTACCGCCAAGCCGCTGCTTGCCGAGGCCAGCGGACTGACCACAAACGTGCCGCCGCTGACAAAGGTCCGTCCCGTCTGGGCGCCGAAGGTGATGGTCTGGCTGATCGGTCCGACGGTATAGTTATTTGAAACGGCGGTGCCGATGCCGGCTTCCAAGCCTAAGTTCACCACCCCGGACAGGTCCACAACGACCTGATTGGTTGCGGCCGGCGCACCCGAATTTGCAGTGAGGTCGACGGTGTAGGTGATGTTGTCCAAGGTTGTGAGATTGGACGCGGTCGCATTGGTGAGTGTCAAGGCATGGAGAGTAAAGCCGGTCACGGCTTCAGAGAACGAGATTGTCACCTTCGCCGGCTGACCATACGCCAGTTGATTCGGGGTAACGGTGACAGTCGCTGTCGGGGGCGCCGCATGGGCTGACGTCGAAACGGCAAAAAATGCGAAAACAATCAGTGCGGCCAGCTTGATGCTGCCGACAATGCGACCAAACCCAGACACCTAGCCCCCAGCACGTCTTCTTGCGATATTCCCAGTCAGTCGCAATTGATCGCATACATATCGGGACGCGTCGAGCGCAATAAATGCGCGCCGTCCCGCGGGCGCATGGCGGTGACGGCCGTTGCGGCGTTATGGCGCTCGATTTCTCACAGGACACTGTTCGAGGTCACAATCGAACGACCGCTCTGCGGTCCCTCCCGCGTCCCTCCATGCAGCACCGCTTGGCGGCTTGCGCCGCATTCGAGCGGTGCCGAATTATCCCTTACGATTGCTGCGAAAGGCGGTTCCCGCGCGTGATCCACACGGCAATGGTGGGACCGACGACCGCCACTACGCAAAGGGCCGAAAGCACGGCGCTGATCGGCCGCGTGACAAAGATCGTGAGATCCCCGCCGCTCAGGAACAGCGTTTCGCGCAACGCCTTCTCGAAGATCGGGCCGATCACCAAGCCGAGAATCATCGGCGCGAGATCAAAACCGATCTGGCGCAAAACCGACCCGACGGCTCCGAAGCCGACCAGAACGCAAAGGTCCCAGTAGCTGTTTCGCATCGTGTAGACGCCGATGAAGCTGACGGCGAAAATGAAGGCGATCAATGTGTATTGCGGAACGCGCAGCAGCCGGACCCACATCCCGACCAGCGGCAAATTCAGGGCGAGCAACGCCACATTTCCGATATACATGGACGCGAGGAGGCCCCACACGACGTTTGGATGTTGGGACAGCAGCAGCGGCCCGGGCTGTATGCCTTGAACGATAAGCGCCCCGAGCATCAACGCCACGTTCGGCGTGAAAGGAATCCCGAGACTCAGAACAGGCACCAGTGCCGAGGTTGCGACCGCGTTGTTCGCCGCTTCCGGCCCGGCAAAGCCCTCGATCGCTCCCTTGCCGAACTCGTCCCGGTGCTTTCGGGCGATGGCCTTTTCGACGCCGTAGGAGGCGAAGGTCGATGTGAGAGAGCCCGGGCCGGGCAACAGTCCGATAAGAAAGCCGATGCCCGACCCTCGCACGATGGCTGGCCACGCACGCGACCACTCGCGGCGCGTCGGGATCATTTGCCGCAAACGCACGGTGGTGGCACGCGGAAATCCTTCGTTCGAGGCGAGGACGTGGAACAGCTCGCTCAGTCCGTACAGGCCCAGCGCGACCGGCACGAGATCAAAGCCCAATGCCAACGTACTCGTGTTGAATGTAAAGCGCGTGTCGCCACTGACGGCATCGACGCCGATCGTCGCCAGAGCCATGCCGATCAAAAGCATGACCATGTTCTGGGCTGGATCGTTTCCAGTGATGCGCACCAGCGTCAAACCGCCCAAAAGCGCCAGAAGGCAGAACTCTGGAGACGAGAAGCGCAGCGCAACGTCGGCTAGCAGCGTGGTGAACAGGCTGAGCCCGACAATGCTGATCGTTCCGGCGATGAACGATCCCACGGCGCAAATCATCAAGGCAGCGCCGGCTCGTCCCTTTCTCGCGAATTCGTAACCGTCGATCGTCGTGACGATAGATCCGCTTTCGCCGGGGATTCTGAGGAGGATCGCCGTGGTCGATCCGCCGTACATGGCACCGTAGTAAATCCCGGCCAACATGATCAGACCGGTCACTGCGGAAAAATGGATCGTGATCGGCATCAGGATTGCCATCGCGCCCAGCACGCCGAGACCTGGCAGAACGCCGGTGGCGGTGCCCACAAGCGCCCCGAGCAGTGCGGCCGCAATGTTCACGGGCTGGAGAGCCACGGCGAACCCGCCAAGCATGTTACCGAGCAGATCCATGATCAGCCCCTGAAAATGACAGTGAGAAGGGAGCCGAACGGCAGCGATACCTTCAAGCCCAATGAGAAGACAATCCAGAACGCAACAGGTGTTGCCGCGCTGAGAACGACGGCACTCGTCCATGGTGCGCCGGCAAGACGTCCCATCAACAGGAGGAAGATCCCGGTCGTCAGGAAAATCCCAAAGAAGGGCAGCCCGACGATGAACATCACGCAAAGGAAAAAGGCGACCCCGACGCGCAGCGCCGCGCTGCCCCGGGGCCAGGGACCGAGATCAGCAGATACGCCGCGGTTACGAACCGTCACCAATGCGCCGAATAGCACCCAGCAGACCGCCACCAGGATGGGTACGGCGCCGACGCCCGTTCCCGGTGGGTCGCCCATCGGCAGTTCGATCGCCTGATAGAGATAGAACAGTCCCGCGACCGTCAGAATGAGCGATGTGAGCCTGATTCCGGTGGTCGATGCCGGAGCATTGGCCGCTGTCGAAGCCTCGGTCTTGATGACTATCGCCTGGTCCATCTGCGGCCTACTTTCCGCCCGGGGTCGATGGAGCCGTGGCGTTGAAGATCTCCGTGAACTGACGGGTCATCTTCTCGCCATCGGTGAATTGCACCTGAATGTTCTGAGCGGAGAGCACCCGCATAAAGTCGGGATCGGACACGGCCTGCTTCACGGCCTCGACGAGAACGCGACGTTTGGCCTCAGGAATTCCCTTCGGAGCATAGACCACGTAGTCGCTGGTGGTGATGACGTCGTAGCCCAGTTCCTTGAACGTCGGGACATCCGGGTTCGAGCTCATCCGCTCGGGACCGAACACCGCCAGCGGACGCGCTTTTCCGACTTCGACCTGGGCCTTCAGCCCCGGCCAGGTGAGCGCCGCAAGTTCGGTGTTCTTTCCGAGGAAGGAGGCAACGCCGTCCGCATCGCCGCTATAGGGGACGAACCTCACGTTGATGTTCGCCTTCTTGGCGAAAGCGTCCCAAGTGTACTGATTGATTCCGCCCGCAATGCTGGCGACCTTCAGCTTCCCGGGGTTCTCCTTCGCGTACGTCACCACGTCATCCAGCGTCTTCAACGGCGAGTCCGCCTGAATGCAGATGGTGTTGTAGACGATGCCAATGCCGCCCAGAATATCGTACGTGCTGGGGTTTCCCCAGGACAATCCCTTGACCGTATGCACGGCGATCGTCATCGGACTGTTCGTTGCGACACCGATCTGGTATCCGTCCGGCTCGGCCGTGACGACGGCGGTGACACCGCGCGTTCCGGCTCCCCCGGCAATGTTCTCAATCGCAACCGGTTGCTTGAGCGGCTTTTCAAGTGCTCGTCCGAGCGCGCGGGCAATCGCGTCCGATCCGCCGCCCGCGCCGTAATTGACAGTCAGGGTGACCGGCTTCGTAGGAAACGGGTCGTCGGCAGCTTGCGCGAGAGACCCGGCAGGGGAAAGATTAGCAGCGATGGTCATTACAACTAACATGCGCATCTTGAGTGATCCTCGAATTGTCCGACGAATGATCTGAGGCCGGCTATCGACCAAGCGCGCGCTCAACTCCGGACGCGCAAGTTCGCCCCTTATCCAGGAGCCGTTGACCCAAGATCAGCGAGCGTAACGATATTTTGATCATCACTTGTGTACAAGCACAAAACTTGTTCGCAAGCGCAAAACTTGCAAGCAGTGCCTGGCGATTTTGAAAGCGCTGTGCCGTCCCGTCAGCGGGTGTGTATGAGTTCCGCCGCATGCATCGACGAGACAAGCGGGTCGACAACGCCTATCTCGCCGGTCAAGCGTCCCTCCACCAGGGTCAAACACCCGACACCGAAGCGGCCTTCATTGTGGGTTCCGTTTCCATGTCGACCTTAAAGCCCTTCGCGGACAAATCGCGACCGAGGGTCTCTGGAAGCAGAAGAGAGGCGATAATGAACACAGTCGCAGCAGGAAGGGCCACCGCAACCATGCCGTTGAGCAAGCTTCCACCGAAGTGAGCGGCCGCAAGAGGCACAATCACAGGCGCTATGCTGCCGAGCCCGCGACCGCCCATATAGAACGTGGACACCGCCGTCGCGCGCAGGTTGACCGGATAGAGCTCGGATATCCAGACACCGGTCACGCCCAGCGCCACATTGCCCATGCCGAAGCCGATGTAGAGCCAGAACATCGGCCATTCAGTCTTCGATCCGGCGTAGAGCTGGCTGCCCCAGACGGCCATACCGACCAGAGACCCGACCCAAAACAGCGCGGGCACAAGCGCTCCGAAGCGGCGGCCAGCCCTGTCGTTGAAAAAGCCGTTCGCGAGATAGCAAATGCCGCTGACCACGGAGAGCAGAACTGCCGTCGTGCGAACAACATCACCCGGCGTATGCATATCCCGCAGCAGCAGCGTCGGAATAAAGGAGACGACGCTATAGTAGCAGAGCATGTAGCTCATCAGCCATACGAAGGCGATGACGGTCTGCCGTGCCAGCCCGTTGCGGAATAGATCCGCAAGAGGAAGTGTACGAGCTTCTGCAGTAGCCCGGCCGGCCTTGCGTTGCGCCTCATACTCCAGCCAGATCTTGGATTCAGGCATGAAGAAGCGAATGAAGATAATCAGCAGGATGGGTACGCCGCCACTCAGCAGGCCGATGCGCCAGCTCCACTCGTCGCTAAACGTCGCAATCAGCCAGATGCCAACGATTGAAGCTGTGGATGACGCGATCACAGCACAGCCTTGAAGGGCAGCCGCACCAAAACCGCGGCTGTTCTTCTTCCAGGCCTCGTTGAAGAGCACCATGCCGACGCCGTACTCGCCGCCAAGACCAATGCCGGTGATGAACCGTAGCACGGCAAGCGACCAGTAATTCCATGCGAACGCCGAAACGATCGCGGCAACCGAAAACAATGCGATTGTGAGTTGAAGCGAGGTCTTTCGGCCAAGTCGATCACCGATGACGCCGAATAGCGCTCCGCCGATGGCCGATCCGAACAATGTGAGAGCTTGCAGCGAGCCGACCTCGGTCAACGATAACGACATCGATCGCTGGATCGCAGGCAAGAGGAACGGAAATATCAGAACGTCGTAGAAATCGAGTATGTAGCCCAGCATCGCTGAGATCATAATCGAATACCGTTGCCCCGGCGTGTAGTCTTCCGAACTCGAGATGGTTGCCGACATGTGACGCGTTTCCTGTTGGAGGATTGAAGTCGATGGACGTGCCCGAGACGCTTGCCGCGTCTTTGAGAGTCGAAATGCGACTTCGGCATCGTTGGGAGTCGCGAACGCGGCTCCGGTATCATTCGGAGTCGCATTCGCGACTCCGGGGTTGCGTGCTTGATGTGCAGGGCCTAGCGGCCCGGCGCCCTCAGCTCCGGATAAGCAAACTCGCCCTTGTCGAGGATGTGGATATCGTCGAGCCACAGGCTGCAGCCGCGAAGCGGGATGTCCAAATGACACGGCGTGTCATTCGTACCGCCGAGCTCCGTGTTCGGACCCGTCGAGAACAGGACGTTTCCGTAGAAGGAGAGCGCATTCATGATGTGCTCCGACGACAGCTCCTGGGAAGCCGCGATGTGGTGCCAGGCGGCACGCTCGTTCGACCCCCAGCCGATATGCGAGATCGCCCAGCCGCGCGGATCGCCGAAGCTGTCGATATAATTCTTGATGAGCAGCGCGTCGGTGCCTTCGCCCTTGAGGTCGACGATATAGCCGTCCTTGATGGTCAGCGTGACCGGCGACTGGATGTAACGCTTGAACGCGCAGAGGATGTCGCCGGGCATCAGCACCACCGTGCCGTTGACTTCACCGTCGGTCGCCTGAGTGAAGGCAAAGCCTGACGGGAAGTGATCCCAGCGCCCAGGCTCATCCGTGTATCCGTATTCGGAAATGACCGGGTATTGCTTCAGTCCATAAGTTACGTCCGTTCCGCCCGGCGACGTGATCCGCATTTTGCGGGCCGACTGCAGGAGGGTTCGAGAGAGCTCCGTTCGCCGGCGCAGATCTTCAGTCGGAAACATCTTCTTGAGGATGTGGAATGGCTCCATCACGCGCAAGATGCGCGTGCCCGCTTCCTGAATTTCGAGCTGCTCACGAGAGAACAGCAACCCGAGGAGATCGATCACCATATCGACGCGCTTGAGCGTATCGATCGCCGGCTGGTTGCCCGTGAGCGCATGCCGGCCCTGCAAGCCCGCGACCTTGCCCTGGCCGTATTTGGGCACGTTGAGATGAAAGGTCGTTGCGCCCAGGCTCTGCGCGGCCAGCATGAAGGCCTGGGCGTATTCCTGCTGATCCTCGCCGCCGCTCAGGACCGCAACGACTTCGCCCTTCTTCACCTTGCAGAGTGCCAGCTCGGCCTTGAAGAGCTCGAGCATTTCAACATCAACGATTTGTCGGGACATCTTCACTGATCTCCTGTTTGCCGAACCTAGACAAGCGGCCGTCGAACCGATCGCGCGGTCGCGCTAGAAGCTCTTCAACGATCGAAAGGAAGCCCTCGGTATCGTCGATCTGCATTTGGTGACCGGCGCTTTGCAGCGTCCTGATCGCGATTGACGGCAGCAATCCGCGAATTTCTTCTTCGTCTTCGGGCAGAATGACCCCGCCCCGCCCCGCGACGATCAACGCGGTCGGAACGCTGAGATGGGCGAGGTCGCGATGAATGTCATCGTGATGAAAGCCCTTGTGGCTCTCGATGAGCGCACGCTCGTCGCAGGTATGCATCCACTCGGCCCGGGTGCGGATGTGCTGCTCGGGCCACCGCGGAGCAGAGGGGCTTCGCAGCGCCGCGTCGGCTTCTCCGCGCTTCGCGCTTTCAAGCAATTTGAGAAGCGGTTCGACCGGAATCGGATAGGCGCGACGTCCAGGACCTGAGACCGGCGGGTCGACCAGTATCAGTTGCTCCATGGACGATGGCCGCCAACGCCCGGCGCGGATTCCGATGCGGCCACCCATCGAGTGGCCCAGCAGCGCGTAAGGGCCCATTCCGAGCGCTTCAGCAAACCCGATGAGGTCGGATGCGCATGCGTCGAGCGAATAGTCGAGATGCGGGCCGCTTTCGGAAAGGCCGCGACCGCGGACATCGAGCACGAAAACGTCGTGTCCGGAGCACAGACGCTCTGCGATGAAGGCCCATTGCGCCGCAGTCGTCGAGATGCCGGGGACAATGATGACCGCCGGCCCGGACCCGCCGAACCGCAGATAATGCTGCCGAATGCCGTTGGCACGCACATGCGCGCCGTAAAGCAATCCGGATGCCGCGGCGCCGCTCACGTTCTCTGATCCTCTGTGGGGTCATCCGACAGCGCGTGAAGCCGCTCGATAGCGGCCTGCGTCGGCATGACGTCCGCGTATTTGCTGGCGATATCGAACAGGTTGACGGCGTGGGACGTGGGCGAGCGGTCGTAGACGGCGTCGCTCGGCACAATTGATTTGAAGTTCAGCGCGCACGCATCCACGACCGAGGCCCGCACGCAGCCGCTGGTCGTGCAGCCGGTCACCACCAGCGAGTCGACGCCGGCACCGATCAGATAGGTCGCAAGCGGAGTGCCGAAGAACGCGCTTGCCTGCGTCTTCGGCAGGAGCAACTCGCCGGGCTCCGGAGCCACCTCGCGGACAAAGTCATAGCCCTCAGGCGGGATCCGCATGATACCCGGAATCTTCGAGGAGAACGCGCCCTGGTCCTGGCCCACCTTCCGTGCGACATGCGGGAAAATCACCGGCCACTTCTTCTCGCGAAACAGCCGCACCAATTCGGCGATGTGTGCGATGGCGTGCCAACCGGCTTCGCCGCAGCTAGTCGGATATTGCTTGATCGCTTCGCGGATCGGCATCGGCCGGTTGCCGACCGAGCGATACTGCACGTCGATGACCAGCAATGCCGGTCGTTTGCCGAATCCCGCCGCGCCACCCAGCCCGGCGAGGGCATAGATCTCGCGCTCGTCCAGCGGTATCACATCGTCCCAGGGCTGCTTGGTGCCAATCACGGCTGCGCTCCAGCGGTCACACTCGCGGGCATGTCAGTGAAGCGGTACGGTGGTCGCATCGTACTGGTAGATCCAATCGTACCGCGCAGCCGTCGCTTCCGGCGCCCACTGGGTCTTGATGTAGTCACCTGCCGTTTCCGGCTTGCACAGCGCCTGGTTGTGGAAGATCGGCAGCATGCCGGCCGCGGACTTCGTGACCATGGTGGTGCGATCGAGCCGCAGGCCCTGATACGTCTTGAATGCCAACGCGATGTCATCGGGATTCTCCTCGAAGCAGCGGGCGAGGACGGATGCATCCTCCAGGGCCATGTTCACACCCTGCCCGAGGTACGGCAGCATCGAATGGCAGGCGTCGCCGAGCAGGGTGATGCGTCCCTTCGACCACGTACCCAGCGACGGCCGCACGAACAGGCCCCACTTGTTCAGGGTATCCACGTTCCTGACCAGCTCGACGATGTCCGGATGCCACCCCTCGAAGTCCTTCAGGCAGTCCTCGACCGAGCCCTTCTCCGACCAGGATTCGAGCAGCCAGGCGTTATGGTCGACCTGGCCCGAAAAGGTCATCATGACCGTGTTCTGCCAGCGCACCGGATAGGCCGTGACGTGAGCGGTGGGCCCGATCCAGGTTGCCACCTCGGGTTCGCGCTGATGCGGCGCAAGGCGGTCGACCGGCACGAGACCACGCCAGGCGATGGCCTTCGTGTACTGGCTCTCGATGTTGCCGATCAGGCCAAGACGGACCTTCGAATGAGCACCGTCAGCACCGATCAGGGCGCGCCCTTCGACTTCGGAGCCGTCAGCGAGCTTGGCCCGAACCCCTTCATCGTTTTGACTGAACCCGACAACGTTGGCGTTCAGATGAATGGCGCCCGGCTTCAACTGGCGCACGCCGTCAACGAGGATCTTCAGCAGGTGAGCACGCAGCAGCAAATAGGGCTGGTTGCGCGCCGCGTCGGAGCTGCGGTTGTAGAGGGGCCACCTATCACCGGTGTTCCAGAGCCGGATCGAGCGTCGCTCGGCCGCGATGCAGTTCTGCTCGACCTGTTCGGTGAGGCCGAGATCCCGAAGAACGCGCACGCCGTTCATGGAGATCCAAAGACCCGCTCCCACCTCGCGCAACTCGGACGCTTGCTCAAATACATCACAATCGATGCCGCGACGAAGCAGCGATAGCGCCATCGCCAAGCCGCCAATGCCGGCGCCGGCAATGAGGACGCTTGATTTATTGACCTGTTCAATGCTCATGACATCTCCAAACGATAATTGCGCTGTCTCGCAACGGGTTAGGCGGCATCTTCGGAGACTTGCTCGGCGGCAAGGCTCCTTACGGCCTCGAAAATCTTGGTGTAGCCGGTGCAACGGCAGAGGTTGCCGTGCAGGTAGTGACGGATTTGTTCGTCAGTCGGGTGCGGCGTCGCCTTTAGCAACGCCGTGACCGCCATGATGAAGCCTGGCGTGCAGAAGCCGCACTGAAGGCCGCCGTGAAGCACGAACGCCTTCTGAATCCGTGACAGGCCATCGGGCGGCGTCACGCCCTCGATGGTCGTGACCTCGCGCTGATCGACATCGACGGCGAGTGTGGTGCAACTCGAAATCGGCTCACCGTCGAGCAGAACGGTGCACGCGCCGCACACCTCCATGTCACAGGAACGCTTGGTTCCCTTCAAGCCAAGGCGATCCCGGATAAGGTCGATCAATAGCGTATGGGTTGGAACGTCGATCGCGATCGCCTGACCGTTCAACGAGAATGAGATTGGCAACACATCTGTCATTTCACACGCTCCCGGCTGCGGCGATCGCCTCTTCCGCGTTTCGCAGAAGCAAGACACCCGCAAGGTGGCGCTTATAGTCGGCGCCGCCATGCCGATCCTCGTTGACTTCCAGCTCACCCAGCGCCGTCGGGAGCACCGCCTCGATAGCCGGGCGGACTTCGGCGACGGATATGCCCTGGAGGACATCTTCGATGGCCTTCAAAGGCTGAGGTCGAGAACCGAGCGCTCCGACCCGCACGCGGGCGCTTCTGATCGTCCTTCCGCCGGCGCCCAGCGACCAAGCCATCGCGACATTTACCGAGGGCCTCTCACCATGCTTGAAGCGCCGATAGGTCACAGGTCCGGTCGGGCGCGGAAACACAATGACCGTCAGTAATTCATCCGGCTCTCGCACCGTTTCCAGCTCACTCCGGATGAAATCGTCAGCGTGAACGACACGCGTGCCGCGGGGGCCATTAAGCACCAGCCGTGCGTCCAGAGCCGCGAGCATCGTCGGCGGATCGGCGTGGGGCTCACCGAAGCACAGATTGCCTCCGATCGTTCCGACGCTGCGGACCCTGACGTTCGCGACGTTGGCACAGAGCGAGGACAGCGCCGGCACATGCTCGCGAATAACAGGATCACTGGCGATCTTATTGTGCGTACAGCGCGCACCGATTTCGATGTCATTCGCATCGCTGAGAACAATGCGATCAAGTCCAAGGATTCCCTTGATGTCGATAAGCCGGTCCGTATGGATGACGCGCATCTTCATCGCCAGCAGCAGTTCGGTTCCGCCGGAGTAGAACATGCCGTCGCCGGACTCTCCGACCGCACGCACGGCGTCGGCGATCGTCGAAGGCCTCTCGAATGCGAAGGGTGAAGGCAGCATGATCAGGCCGCGCCCAACATTTCTTTGAGCCGCTTCTCGAACTCCTCGAAGTTCTGATCGACGCGACGCTTGATGACGCCGAACCCCATAGTCGCGAGGCGACCTTGCACGTCGACCTTCGCGTCCACTGCGAATGTGGACCCCGCCCCTTCCGGCGTCACGGTCACGTCGAGAACAACCGCCAGCCTCGTCCCGGTGATCTTGTCGCGACCCGTGGCGCGCGTGCGGACGTGAGACGGCTCCGTTATCGATTCAACGATGATGTCGGCCGGGACCTCGAGCTTGAAGGGGCCGATCTTCTGTTTGACGGTCGCTTTGTAAGTTGCAAGCCGCTCGATTTCCTCGACGTTTTCGCAGCCGGGGATGCAACCCGATATGCGAGGGACGTCGAGCAGCGTGCTCCAAAGCTCCGCCGGTGTCGCTGGCACCACCATCGACATATTGAATTCCATGAATTCAGCTCCTCTTCTGCAGGGCGCGCCATACCTTTTCGGGCGTCATTGGTAGGTCGGTGATCCGAATGCCGTAGGTGGAGAACAGCGCGTTGGCGATCGCTGGCGCGACCGGAAGGATCGCCCCCTCGCCCATTCCCTTGGCGCCGCCTGGACCAGGACCGTCGCCGTTTTCGACAAGGATGGTGTCAAACACGGCAGGAACGTCGGAGATGCGCGGTATCGAATAATCGATCGGCGTCGCATTGATCGGCTGGCCATCCTCGAACTCCAGCACTTCATAAAGCGCGTGTCCGAGGCCCATGATGGCAGCCCCCTCGTCCTGCCCTTCCGCCGCGACGCGATTGATCACGCGGCCGACGTCAGCGGCGCTGGCATATCGGGGGACATGGATCTCGCCGGTGTCTTCATCGACAACGATTTCAGCGAGGCCCGCGGAAGTCTCCCAGAACAGAGGGGACTCGACCAGAGCGCCCTTCTTCGAGCGCGGCGTAATCGCACCGCGGCCGATGACCTCTCCCGAATCGACACCCAACGTGCGGTGAAAAATTTGATGGAAAGTGAGAACCTCTGATCCGGTCGAGACACCGCCCTCAACAAGCGACAGGTTCTCCCGGGGAAGCTCCCAGACGTCAGCAACCATTTCGAGGATCTGATCAGCCGCGTCGAGTGCGGCATTTTCGACGGAAAGGCCGACGACAACGGTCGATCGGCTTGCGCCTGTGCCCCAATCGTAAGGGGCCACGGAGGTATCGGTGCGCAAGACGGTTACCGCCGAGATCGGCTGCTTCAAGGTCTGCGCCGCGATCCGTCCCATGGTCGCGTGCGCCCCCTGCCCGACTTCGATGCTGGAAACCGAAACGAGGATCGACCCGTCGATCTTGAGACGTACGATCGCGTTACTGATCGGCGTATTGGCGGGATCGGTTGCTGCGACTGCCAGTCCGCGCGCCTGCCGGTTGGACGCCTTCACCTCCGATGCGAACGACTGGGTCACCCGGCCCATCAGATCGCTCATATCCATATCGAGCGCCCGCAAATCGGGTCGGATGCGTTCTCCGCGGGACGCGAGGTTCAGCAACCGAAACTCGGCCGGATCCATGCCGATTGCCGCCGCGACATTATCCATGTGCGATTCTTTGGCCCAAACAGCTTGCGGCCCCCCGATCGAGCGGAAGGCCGCACCTGGAACGGTGTTCGTGTAGACCGCACACGCCTCGAGGCGCAGATTGGGCACCACGTAAGGGCCGATGATGCGATTTGCCGATTTCGTGGCGACGGCTGAGCCCGTGTCGGAATATGCCCCGCCATCAAGCAGCAGCTTGGCGCTCTTGGCGAGGATCCGCCCCTTGGCGTCCACCGCCGTTCGAATCGTGATGTCGGCACCCAGCCTTCGGCAGGTGAGCATCGATTCGGCCATGGATTGGGCAACGCGAACCGGGCGCTGCACCTTCCACGAAGCGGCCGCAACCAACGGCTCGATCTTCACCGAGGCCTTGCCGCCAAACCCTCCGCCGACAAACGGAACGATCACCCGGACCTTGGCCAACGGCAGTCCGTAGAGCCGCGACAGCACTTTCTGAACAGCGGTCGGCGTCTGTGCACCTGCCCAGACCGTCAGGGAGTCCCGCTGGAAATCCGCAATGACCGCATGCGGCTCCATTGCAAAGTGCGAAATCGCCGGGAAGGTGAAACGGTCTTCGTGGATGTAGGCCGCGGCCGCCTCCGCGCCGTCAACGTCTCCGACGTTGTTCCGGTAAGTGTGGAATATATTGCTGTTCTGGGTCGGCCGGGCCCCGCCCTTGAAGTAAAAGTCTTCGAGATTTTCGTGGCGCTCATGAATGAGCGGCGCATCTTCCGCAATGGCTTCCTGGATGGTCGTTGCGCGCGGAAGCTCCTCGTATTCGACATCGACCAGTTCTGCGGCATTTTCCGCGATCTCGATCGTCTCCGCGATCACTACGGCGACGGGTTCGCCCACATATCGCACACGGTCGGTCGCGATGATCGGCCGGTCTTTGAGCACAACGCCCCAGCAACCGAACGAAGCGACATCTTCGCCGATGAGCACGTCCACGACGCCGTCCATCGATCGTGCAGCGCTCGTATCGATCGAAACGATGCGGGCATGAATGGCCGGCGAGCGAACCACAAACCCATGCAGCATTCCCGGAACCGTCAGGTCGGTCACGTACTCGGCGCGCCCCGTGACCTTCTCAATCAGGTCGGGTCGAACGGAACTCATGTTGTCAGTTGCCGACATCCGCAAATCCGATGGTATCTGGATGCCTCCGCCGAAGATTGCAGGGCCTGCTTGGCTCCTCACGAAGGCAATCCGCGGACGCTAAGCCATTTATCACTCGTATGCAAGTGCTACGCTTGTACACAACTAATGAGATCGTGTGCATCGGCCCCAGAATGGAGACAGGGCGCGACAAGTCGCTTGCACCCAATGTTCACCGCCGCGCGGTTTCAATCCTTCGATGTCCTAGATTTCAGCGCCCGGAAGCCGATGCGCCGGAAAAGGGGCCGGCCATCGCCGAAGCGCCTCGACGCGGCAGAGCGCGATAAAGCAGACTGAGGTCGAACAAAGATGGATTCCTGAGTTCAACGAATGTAGACAATCGACCAGCGCCGAAGACTTTCGGAGCTGAACAGTCACACTCTTCTAAAAATGAGCTCAGGCAACGTACCGCGAGGGGACGAAAGTCGTGCAATCGAAAACAAAGGCGCGCTCGGCGGAGAAGCTGAAGCAAGCTGTACAGTCCTATAGGCTGGATGACGCACCGGGCTTCTTATTGCGCGTCGCGCTCCGTACTCACACGTCCATCTTTGCCGCGAAGATGATTGAAGAACTAACTGCACCCCAATTCTCAACGCTGGCGAAATTGAGAGAGGTCGGACCTTGTTCTCAAAACCACCTAGGACGGCTGATTCACTACGACTCAGCCACAATCACCGGCGTTATCAATCGTCTCAAATCACGCGGCCTGATCAAGAGCTCCAAGGATCCCTTGGATCCACGACGGCGGGAAATCGATTTGACTGAAAAGGGCAGGCGCGTAGCGGATGCCGCGATCGAGACTGTTGGTGAGATTTCAAGCGAGACATTCGCTCCCTTGACCCGGGAAGAATTTCGAACGCTGACCGAACTTCTCAAGAAAATCATACGCCGCTGAACCGGCAGTGGTCCACATTGACGATCATCGATGAGCCGAATCGTTGGCCAATCGTTTCAGCCGGCTGCGGTGAGACAAGATGGCCCGGCGATGGAGCCGGGCCAAGTAAAGGGAGGAAGCGAAAGATGGTGATCTCTCGCGAAACGCCGAATGCGGATTTCGATCGAAGACAGCTCAACGAACGATCTCAGCAGCAGAACTATCAGACATTCCGCACAGCATTTTGTGCTGAAGACGATGCCACTGCATAACTTTTCCGGCATCTTAATCGCACAGATCTCAGTCACATACCGACTCCGACACTGCCCCGCGAAGAACACGACGGCGCGAGTGAGCGGCGAACGCCTCTTCCACAACGTTGTCTAAGGCCAAGAACTCCACGTCCTCCTCGCCAAGCCGGCCGCCGGCCGCCTCCCGCTCCGCACGAGGTGATGCACTTCCCTCCTACACTTGGCAGGCAGCAGCGCGGGCGACTTCCGCAACGCGTGCAGGGCAGGTCAGGTGCGATCAATGTCGCCATAGTGAAGATATTCTCTGAGTGGCTATCCTCAATTGTTTCTGCGTAGCGTGCGGATAATCTTTGTTCTGAAGCGCGCCAGGTCGAAGAAAAGTTTTGGCACTCTCTTAACCGCAACCGCCTTGCCATCGATTGCGAGATGTAGAACTCGGACCAATCTAGCGAGACCGATTTCCATAAATGCCTCCCGAACATGTAGGTCATTGGCTATCGTGAGCTGGTTGTTCACTACGACGATGGACGACGCTAGATTAGGCTCCCTCTCCAGAACGAAGTCGCGGCATGCTGCCGCAAACTCCTCCTCTTGAGCGCTCAAAGGTATGCTGAAGACACTCCGAGCATCTTCCGCCATATTCCGGGTCCTTTATGCCAGCCGGCGGCGGGACAGCCGCATGCCGCCTTCTTTTCGATTTCTAATGGCTCACGCGCTTCGGCGCTTTCTTCCCGCTCGGCAACACGTCCATGCAAACACCTTCATAGATTTCCGCAGCCATGCCTATCGTCTCTCCAAACGCGGGATGCGGATAAATGGTGTTGCCGATATCAATCGCATCGGCGCCCATCCCAGCTATATCTCTCCGATCATGTCGCCAGCGTGCGGACCAACGATACGCCGCCGACAATGCAATGCGTCTCCTGGTCGAAGATCAGCACTCCGTCATTCCACGATTGCGCATCGGCCACCTTGATCAGCGGATCGATGTGAACGGTCATTCTCGTTGGTTCCAGCGAACTCCTTCCTTGGTAGCATTGAGTTGCCCGGCATGTTTTGCCGAAGATCCAACCCATCTGACAGAATGCGCAGCTAAAGGGGGCGCGCTATCGCCTATACCTGGCATTCTCTGCCGCATCGCGCATAGGAGCAGAGCCGATAAGAACTCTTCTGCACGGAGACGGGTGAAACGCGCCATGCTGCCGCGGCCGGATTCGCACGCATGAATTGCAGTCGCTTTCGTCGCGCAACTGGGTGGAGGCTCTCTCAACGATCCGCAGGCAGGATGCCAAGCGGCGACCGCGACCACCAGGGACCGATCGCCTCGCGGCCGCGCGCCGGACGGGCCGCATTCAGTGTTCTGCCGCGAAATTTTTCCTCCGCCGCCCTACTTTTCCGTGACGATCATGTTTCAGCGAGCTATCCTTTGAGGGGATCCTTCGCCTTATCGCCGCCCGACAGATTGGAACTGCAGTTTCAACGAGTGAATTCGATGCGCAAGTCACCCGCTTTTGAAACGGATGACGGCTTTGCCCGAATGAATTTGCCGGACCTTCGGATCAATTACGATCCGATCGATCCAGACCAGTTCGACCGACCAGTCGTCTCCTTCTGCCTCGAGACAGGTCAGGACAACGACGAGCTACCACTTCATTCGCACAAGAAGGGGCAGCTGGTGGTCGCCTCTCATGGATCGGTCATGTGCCGTGTACCGGGCGGATTATGGATCGTTCCGCCGCAGGGTGCCGTATGGATACCCGCCGGCGTTCTGCACAGCAACTGCGTGTCAGACAACGGAAAAGTCTACGTCGTCTTCATCGATCCGCAGGCGAGTACGCTTCCAACCACCTGCTGCACATTCACGATATCGTCGCTCGTCCGCGAGTTGATACATCGATTGTCCGTATTTCCGCCCTTGTATCCGATCGAGGGACCGACAAGTCGACTTGGGCGCGTATTGCTCGACGAACTGGTGCAGATGTCCACCGAACATATGTACCTTCCTATCTCCTCCGATAGTCGACTTCAGCATCTGGCCGCCTCGCTTCTCAATGATCCTGCCGATCGCAGCACGGTCGAGGAGTTGGCTGCTCGATATGCGATGAGCGAGCGCACATTCGCCCGTCTGGTATTCAAGGAAACCGGGCTGACGTTCGGGCGCTGGAGACAGCGGCTCCACATCTTGGTCGCGTTGCAGCGACTATCGGACGGATCTTCCGTCCAGGCCGTGTCACTCGATCTGGGCTATGAAACGCCTAGCGCCTTCATAACCATGTTCAAGAAGACAATGGGTAAGAGCCCCCGTCGCTTCCTCGCTGAGCGGTCCAGCTTCGCCAGCCGGGAGCCGTTCGTATAACGCGATAATCGGAGAGTCAGAGAGCTCAACCATCGAAGAGCCGCGGCCCCGGCGCGATTGTCGGGGCCGCATCGCTTCTCTCGTTTACCGCGCGTTGAACGGAACCAGCGGATACTGCAGTTCCGCCTCCGCAACGGCCCGCGGCGAGACCACACGGGGCCTTCCATTCTGCGCCTGCAGCATGGTTATGTCGCTGCCCATATTCTGGCCGGTAGCATCAAATTTGATCTTGCCGCTCGACATCAGGAACGGCGTCATGTCAGTCGTCTTGAGCGCAGCATGGATTGCTGCAGACTCCGGGGAAGCTGCGCGGATCACCGCATCTCCGACAATCTGCACGGCTTCGAACGCGCATCCCGCGTTTCCATCGAACCAGTCGTTTGGATAGTCGGCGGCGAACCGCTTGAGAATGGCTTCGGTGTCCGGTGCCTTCGGGTTGCACCACAAGCCTGTCGCGATTCCGCCGTCGCCATATTTGCCCAGCGCGTCGTAATACGCTTTATCCTGCACGCCGTTGGAGTTCGGCGAGAAGATCATCTTGGGATTCCACCCCTGCTTGATGCATTCCCGAATGATCATGATGGCGTCATTGACGCGCGTCACCGAGACGAGCGCATCGGCCCCCGACGCCTTGGCCTTCGCGACCTCAACCGAGAGGTCCTTGGCCCGCTCGTCATACGGAACGTACTGAGCGACCTTCACCGGAACGTTCTCTTCCTTCCAGGCCTGATCGATGCTTGCCGCGGTCGATTGGCCCATCGTGTTGTTGAGATGTAGAACGGCAACGCTCGCTGGCGGATCCTTCAGCGTCGACAGGACCGACTTCAAGTCGGCGAGAGACTTCCTGACGATCGTCAGCGACGTGGGGTAGTAGCGAAAGACCTGGGTGAACCCTTGCGATGTCACCTGGGTCGCGCTTGCGATATGCACCACCATCGGAACGGCTGCGGCCTCCGCGGCCTGAAGCGCCGAGATGGTTGCTCCTGAGTCCCAGGCTCCAATGAGTACCGTGCAACCTTGCCTGATGAGGCCTTCGGCGGCGATTCGCCCGTTCTCCGGTCTGCTCTGCGTATCCGCATGGATGATTTCGATGTCGATTCCGAACTTCTCTTTGGCGAACTTCGCACCGACGTTGATACCGCGCACGCAAGCCTGTCCGGGGAACGCCAACACACCGCTGCTGGGCATGATCGCGCCGACTCGCACCTTGGCGGGGGTCGCCGCCTTGACCGGCCACGATACAAGCCCGGCAGCGATGCCAACGCCAGTGCCGAGTACGGTGCGGCGCGTTATCCCGTTTCCGATGCGATTCTTCATGTGATGTCCCCTTCTGTTGACTGCAATGAATGTTGAGACGGTTCGGTAGGAAACTTCATGGATGACGGTGCGCGCTGAAGCTCGAAATCTGCAGCGACACGCGCCCTGCACGTATGATTTGCGTAAGCGGCAATGGTTCAGATCACATTCCCATCTCGGTCTTGATCAGGTTCTCTTCGGTGTCGTCGTAAAGCGTATCGATCAGCGACCGGTATCGTTCCATCAGTTGCTTTCGGCGCTTTTTTCGTGTCGGCGTCATCACGCCATTCTCCGGAGACAGCTCCTCCGGCAGTATTCGAAAGGCCTTGATTTGCTCGGCTCTCGCCAGCCGGCTGTTTGCTTTGGCAATCTCGCCTTCAATCATTCGGACGACCACCTCGGAATTCGCCAGGTCCGAATACTGCGCGATCTTGAGATCGCGCGATTTCGCCCAATCCATCGTCGCGGTCGCGTCGACTTCGATCAACGCGGTGAGATACTTCTTTCCTTCTCCAATCACCGCCGCTTCGGAGATGAACGGACTATGCCGGATCTCGTTTTCGATCTGGGTCGGGCTAATTGACTTCCCGTTGGAGGTATTGATGATTTCCTTCTTGCGATCGATCAGCTTGAAAAGCCCGGTCGGCCCGACTTCGACGATATCTCCGGTATAGAGCCAACCGTCCCGCAGAGCCGACTTGGTTTCCTCGGGCTTATTCCAGTATCCAACAAAGAGTCCCGGTCCGCGGGTGATCATTTCCCCGTCTTCAAGAACCGCTGTCTCCCACGCCGGATCCTGCAAAGGCACTCCGACAGTGCCAGCCTCGGGCCATTCTGCCATCTGGACCAGGTTGGCTCCGACCAGTTCTGTCTGGCCGTAGCACTCCTTGAGCTGAAGTCCCCACAATTGCCACAGAGACATCAGTTCGGAAGGCATCGCCGCCGAGGACGTGAAGGCAACCGTGAGCTCTTCGAATCCGACTTCGGCAAGCAATGGACGGAATATCTGTTTCCGGCAGACCTCGAAGAGCCCGGAGATGAAAGGGTCTGGCTCACCACCAGCCTGACGATCATCAAGCGCCTTGCGGGCGATCTTCATCGCGAATTGATAGTCCTGCTTCTGCCTCGCAGATCCGGAATGGACCTTGCTGAGGATCTGCGTGGCAAACCGCTGAAAGAATCGCGGCGGCGCCATGAAGTAGGTCGGCCTGACTTCCTTGATCGTTTGGGCGAAATCCGCGCTCGTCTCGCCAAAATACGGAACTATTTTTGCGATCAATGGCATTGTCGTGGCTTGCGCGCGCGCGACGGTATGCGACATCGGCAGATGGACGACAACGCGATGCGTGTCGGTGCGCATGCGCGTGGTAAACGTCGTCACGCAGTGCGCGCCGGCGAGCAACGAGAGATGGGTCAGCATCGCACCTTTCGGGAAGCCTGTAGTACCGGAGGTATACCCGATGCTCGCCAGGTCACTGGCCTTGGCTTTCGCCGCCTGCTCCCGCAAAAATGCGTCGGTGTCGACTGGAGCCGTCCCACAAAATTCCTTCAGGGAGACGACATTTGCCGCTCCGCCGGCCCCGTTCCATGCACCATCCAGCATGATGATCTTTTTCAGCTTTTCAGCCTGGCCGGATCCAAGGACGATGCCCAGCTGAAGCTCGCTGCCGACGAAGGCAAAGGACGCTCCGGAATCGCTCAGATAGTAGCCGACTTCTTCCGGCGATGAGGTAAAGTAGACACCGACCATTACTGCGCCGGCGCAGATCGTCGCCATGTCCGCAAGCAGCCACTCCTGGGACACGTCCCCCATGATGGCGATGCGGTCGCCGCGCTCGAGCCCGGCTTTCTGCAGGGCGACCGCCAGGCTCGCGACCCGATCCGAATACTGCTTCCACGTCACGGCGATCCACTCGCCGTGACGCTTCTGATGATACGCGACCGTATCCGGACGTTCCGCTCTTCGCGCGCCCAGAAGCTGCGGAATGGTCACGTCGACGAGTTGAGCTCCCGACGTAAGGGATTCGACGTTCATCTTATCGCTCCGCGAAGCGCTTCCGCTTCTCCGCAAATGCGGCTACAGCCTCACGACGCTCTGGCGAGGCGAAGGTAAGCATCTCAAGCGCGGCCGAAGTATCGAGAAGCAGGTGTGCGTACTGCTTGATGATCTTGTTGACGCTGTATTTCGTCCAAATGATCGATTCCTGCGGGCCCCCCGCAAGCATCTCGGCGTATTCGATCGCAGCGTCTTTGACGTCCCGGTTCGAAATGACTTCGTTGATCATCCCCATCGACGCCGCCTTCTCTGCGGAAATGAAATCGCCCGTCATGAGATAGTGTTTCGCGCGCACAGGCCCCATCAAGAGAGGCCAGATCACCGCACCACCGTCGCCCGCGACGACGCCAGCGGTTACGTGCGTATCAGCAAATCGCGCGGTCGGGCTTGCGAAGATGACGTCGCAAAACAGGGCGAGCGTTGCGCCAAGCCCGACGGCAACGCCGTTGACCGCCGCGATGAGCGGCACCTCGACTTCGAGCATGTTGCGGATAAGGTGACGTCCGCTCCTTGTCGGCGACGGAAGCTTGCCCTTGTCGAGCGACTTCTGATCGCCGCCCGAACAGAAGCCGCGCCCCGCGCCGGTCAGCACGATCGCACGGACCGACTTGTCCTTATCGAGATCCACGAAGACCTGCTCCAGTTCCTCGTGCATGTCCCAATTGATCGCGTTCAGAATTTCCGGCCGGTTCATCGTCACGACGGCAACGCCGCTGGCGCGCTTCTCGATGATCAGATACTTGTAGCCATGCTGTTGCATTGGTCTTTCCCTTTTATTTCTTTACGAATTTACTTCTGAGGCCGCATCGCTCGAATTTGCCCCAGGATGTCTTCCGTGGGCCGCACGACGTTGTTTCTGTCGTTGAAATGGGGAATCACATAGCGCCCGACCATCTCGATCGCTTCCATGATCTTCTCGTGGTTCACCGAATCGAGATGAAGAAGCACCTCATCGATCCCGAGCGCCTGGAACTTTTCGATCTGGCGAATGACGGTGTCGGGGCTTCCGCAGACCGTCGTCGCGGAGTGGTTAAGCAGATAGTCCCAGTCCTTTGCGGCACGTTCCATCGCTGGGACGCTTTCGCTCATGTACGCATAGTCATCAGCAAGTTTCGCCAAGCGGGGATACGCGTCGGTGGAGATCCTCGCATAGTGCATCAGAGGCTCAGCGTAGTCGTCCTTCGCCTTCTGGTCCGTGGGGCCGATGCCGAAGAAGAGCGGAATGCCGATGCGAGGACGCTCGAGCGGGCCGAGTTCGTCCCGTCTCCAAGCACTGCGATACGCGTTGATCAGCCTTTCCTGGATTTCCCACCCTTGGTAGATGTTGCTGCTCATCACGGCCAGCCCTTCGGAGCCGGCCCAGCTGTGACTGCGTTCGCTGGTCGCGGCAATGCCGATGACCGGATGCGGCTTCTGAACCGGCTTCGGGACGAGCATTCGCGGTGGAATCTGGTAATATTTGCCCTCGAAAGTGAAGATATCCTCGCGCATCGACTTCTTCAGAAGCGCGAGACCTTCCTCCATCTGCGCAAGCGTTTCACTTGGATCGACATTGAACGCGCGCATTGCGATGGTCGTATTGGCACGGCCGCCGTAAAATTCCATGCGGCCATGGGATAGGATATCGGTGACCGCCAATCGCTCTGCCGACCGCAAAGCGTGATTGATCCTGTGCGGCATCAGGGTAACCGCGGACCGCAGCTTCACGCGCGACGTCACGGCGGCGAGGTAGCCATATACGACTTCAGGCGCTGAGCTCGAGATGCCACCGAGCGCTACGTGCTGCTCGGAAAGCGCGACGCAGTCGAACCCGACCTTTTCCGCGAGGCGCACCTCGTCCACCAATTCATGAAGTCGGCGAGCATAGCTCTGCCCGACCTGGGTTTCTTGCTCCGACCAAAACCCGAACGTAAGTGCCATCTTTTAAAATCCTCTGGGAGATTCGAGATCGGCACAGCGTTTCATAGGCGGAGCAACATTTTCGTTCGAATGCTGGTCGTCGTTACATAACTTTCCAAATTTTGTGCTGTAAGCAGCCAGACTACGCTCCCGTCCCCGACCAACACTTGTTGCGGGCCGCAACGTCGTTTTCCTGCGCTGGCAGCTTCCTGTGTTGGCGGCACGCATGAGGTGCAACCGGCGTCAACTTATTTACCGAACGAGGCGGCCAGAAGATCCGTTATCGCCTCAAGGCATCGCTCGCCGATTTCGACGGTCGAACCATGCGGATCGCCAATGACGCCGTTGTCCGTGATCGACTTGATCCCATTCTTCCACATGGAGTGAAGCTGCTCTTCAGATAGCCCGCCTAGGTGTCCCACTTCGAACCGATCCAGCCGCACGCTATCGGGGCGGAGACACATCATGAGAGATGTCTCCGCTATATCGGCATGCCCACCGACTGCATTCGGGTCACCTCCGGCATCTTCAACGGCGCTTCGCCAGCTGTCGATCCAAGCGATAGAGTCACAGAATGCGTCGATCTCAACATCTTTCGGAACCGCGCGCCTCAACCGAGGAAGAATGTCGCGCAGGACGGGAAAGTTTCCGATATGTCCGGAGAAGAGCAGAATCCGCCTGAAACCATGCAGCGCGAGACTTGTGCAGTAGTCCAGGCAGATTGCTTCAAACGTTTCCGGTCGAAGGGAGATGGTGCCAGGAAAGACAAGATGGTGAGCTGAACAGCCGACCTTGATCGTAGGGGCTATCAGGGCATTGCCAAGACGCCGCGCCACTTTCGCCGCGAGCGCGTCAGCGTGATCGGCATCCATGCAAAGCGGAAGATGCGGTCCATGCTGCTCGACAGCGCCGCATGGGATTAGGACCGTCGAACCTCCTTGCGCCAGGGTAGCCGATACCTCCTCGAAGCTCATGAACTCCAGGCGGATTTCTTCAGGAGATGCCAATGCGGTCATTCATTCCTTCTTTGAATTCTTCGATAGAAAGCGGGCACGCGCGTCCGCTGAACTATTCTCGGTCAGATAAGCGTTGAGATCTTCAATCGTCATCACCTCGAGCGAGGCGTCATCCATTTGTCCTGTCAAGTTCAACGAGCGTTTGATCGCGGCAAACAGCTTTTTCTCCTTTCCGCGAAGATGCTTGCATACCTCCACGGCACGGCCCAGCACTTTCGCGGTGGTTGTGATCTCGTTGATCGCGCCAATTTCGAGCGCTTTCTGCGCGTCGACTAACTCGCCCCAATAGAGCAATGCTTGTGCTTCACGAAGCCCCAGCTTCTGGACTGCTTGCCGCATTCCTTTGGCTGCGGGCAAGAGGCCGTGGTTGATTTCCGGAAACGCGATCTTGCACTCGCGATTTGCGACGACGTAGTCGGCATGAAGAAGAAATTCGAGCGCCCCTCCGACCGCATACCCTCGCACGGCACATACGACGGGGCCTGGATATCTCTCCATCTCGCAAAGAAGCGCATGGAAGACCCTCATGCGGGGTCTAGATATTTCGAGGCCGGCCACTTCCTTTATGTCGCCGCCCGCACTGAAGAAGCGATCACCTTGACCCGTCAATACAATGCCTGGCGGCGACACTTGAGTAGACAATGCACGAATAGTGTTCAGCAAGCGATTGATTAGTCCGTTATTCACGGCATTTGCTGGTGGCCTATTCATGGTCAGCGTGACTATGTCGAGGTCGCGCTCGATTATGAGGTCGTCATCGTTTTCCATAGGGAAAGCTTAAGCGACATGCCTCCGAATTGATTGCTGTACACCGTTTCCGTGTCAGCGCATATCGACACAAACAGTCGCTGGAGCGCCGTATCGCGGCATTTTATGCTCCGGCTTCCCAGCGCTTCCGCCGACCTGCAAAGCCGGTTAGCCATGAAGGACAGAGCCGGTCTCGTTGAGCGGCCTGACACCGGGAGGGCGAAGCGCTCACTACATTCCGAGATATGCGCGCTGAATCTCGGAGTTGTTCAGCAGTTCGTGGCTCGATCCGTGGAGTACGATAGAGCCGTTTTCCAAGACATAGCCGCGATTGCTCAACGCGAGAGATTTCGCGACGTTTTGTTCGACCAACAACACCGTTATCCCTTGCTCGTGCAAGGACTTCACTACTCCAAACATCACGTCCGTCAAAGCGGGCGACAGCCCAATAGACGGCTCGTCGAACATGACTACTTCCGGCTTCGACATGATTGCGCGTCCAATAGCCAACATCTGCTGTTCGCCGCCGGATAACGTCCCGGCAAATTGTCGCCTACGCTCTCGAAGCCTCTCGAACAATTGATAGACGAACTCGAGCGTTTCGAGGTGGTTGGCCTTCGCGCGCTTAAGCGATCCGCCCAGGAGCAGATTTTCTTCGACGGAAAGGCTTCCAAAAATCTGTCGACCTTCGGCGACCTGCGCAATGCCGAGTTCGCAGATGTCCCACGGCGGCATCCCGGTAATATCAACGCCCTTCATCTTCACGACACCACTCGAGGATGGAACGATGCCTGAGATTGATCTGATCAGCGAAGTCTTTCCCGCACCATTCGCACCCACGACACAGATCAACTCGCCCTTGTGGATCTGCAAGGATACGCCGTTCAAGGCATTCGATCCGTCGTATGCGACACAAAGCCCGTCGATCGATAAAAGCGCCTCGTCAAGCATGGAAGCCCGTCCCCAGATAGCTTTCAAGGACCCTCGGATCCGCGACCACCTCTCTAGGACTTCCTTCCGCGATTTTGGCGCCATGATGAAGCACTACGACGCTCGACGCGATTTCCATCACGATCCGCATAACGTGCTCGACGAGCAGGATCGTTAGTCCACTGTCGGCAAGTTTCTGCAGTACGCGGACCACTCCCGCAGCTTCGGTGGGTCGGAGGCCCGCCATTACCTCGTCCAGCAGCAGTAGTTTGGGTCGCGTCGATAGCGCTTTGGCCATCTCCAGCATTTTCCGGTCCGGCAGCGTCAGCTGGTCCGTCCTCGCATCCGCTTTGCCGGCGAGTCCAACGCTTTCGAGAGAATCGTATGCCTTCGATCTCGCCTCGTTTACGTTCTTGGTCCAGCTGAAGGCTCCGACCATTGCGTTCTCGAGTACTGACATATCGCGCATCGGTCGCACGATTTGGAATGTTCGCGCGATACCTATCCTGCAGACTACTTCAGGCGGTGTATTCTCGATCGAACGCCCCTCGAAGAACACCTGTCCACTGGTCGGCCTCATGGCGCCGGCAACGAGATTGAAACATGTCGTCTTTCCTGCCCCGTTCGGCCCGATCAGCGCGGTGATACTTCGGGCTTCCAGTGCGAAGCTCACGTCGTTCACCGCGACCAGTCCCCCGAACGATCGGGAGAGGTTCTTTACCTCGAGCAGACTTGTCATTTTTCGGCCCTCCTCGGTTGCGGGAGCCACACTCGGGACGGCACCCGGATTGCCTTGCAGAGCCGGACGATCGCCGGCCAAATGCCGTCGGGTAGGAACCAGATCACCAAAATCAGAACGATACCGTACGTAATATTGTTCAGCCCCGGGATCCGAAGACTGTCGCCGAGGGCGCTCATCAAATGGTTCAGAGGAATAGCCGTGAGCGATCCGACCAGCGGACCGAACGTCGTGCCTAACCCGCCGACCACGGGCCCTATCAGGACGTCAACGGAGAGCCCCATGCCCATAATCGAATCTGGAAATATCGATCCTTGCACGAGTGCTAGAATTCCACCACCCACCGCCGCCGTCGCCGCCGATATCGAGATCACGAGGATTTTGTGCCGGAATGTGCGGACGCCGAGCGCGCGTGCAGCCCCGTCATCATCCCTCATTGCGCGCCAGACATATCCGAAATACGATCGCGAGATAAGTTCAGTTCCCACGATCCCCAGTGCCGCCAGAGCAAGAGCGATAAAGTAGTAGAAACGCGCATCCCCTCGAAGCATCGAGATTTCGATTGCGCCGGTTGGCGCAGGAAAGAACAGCCCCTGCATTGCGCCAACAAACTCCCAGCCACTGAACATAATCCTGGCGAACTCCGCGGCAGCAACCGTCAGCAGCGCGAAATAGATTCCGCGCACTTCGAACCGGAAACTCAACCACGCCAGCACCGCGCCGACGGATCCGGCAATGAACATTCCGACCAGAAGGCCTATCCATGGAGAAATGCCGTACTTTACATCGAGGACGCCCACTGAATAAGCTCCTAAGCCGACAAATAGGGCGTGACCGATCGATAGTTGCCCACCGATCCCGAGCATCAAATTCCAAGATTGCCCCAAGAAAGTGAAGAGCAATACAATCGTCATCAGCGAGATGACGTACGGGTTTGCCAGAGCACCGACTAAAGCGAGGACAACCAAGAGCATTGCTCCGGCGAGCCACGGCCCCATTTCAGTCGCACCATCAAATCTCTTTTGCACCAAAAAGCCCTCTCGGACGGAAAATCAGGATGATGATCAGGAGCGCATAAGGAAGCGCCGTCTTCATCGACGGAGCGAACATCAACGCCGCGATTGCCTCGGCGACGCCGATCACCAATCCACCCAAGAGTGCTCCACTGAAGCTGCCGAGGCCGCCGACGATAACCGTCACAAAAGCCAGCAGAGTAAAGTCGACAGCTAGATATGGTTGGGCGTCGAACAAAGGAGATATCAATGCGCCGGCTACGCCCGCGCAGGCCGCTCCGACACCAAAGGTCACCGCATAGACCCGAGGAATGTTTAACCCCACGATCAGGCCGCCCAACCGATTGTCTGCGGACGCTCGCAAAGACCGACCGAACGATGAAAACTTCAGATACGCTCCTAACAAGGCAATGAGCAGGCCCGCAGTCGCCGCCGCTTGAAGTCTCGCCAGGTCCAATGTCACGAAACCGAGCGATACGGTTTGAAACGACAGCTGAGAAGGAGTCGGGCGCGGATCCGGTCCGAACGCCACCAGCAGCGCGCCGCTGAAGAGCAGCGACAGACCGATGAAAACAATGAACTGATAGTGATGGGGCCGGTTGACGAACCGCTTTACGATCAGGGTTTCCAAAAAGTATCCGAAGACGAACATCACGACCGCCGCGATTGCCGCCGCGACAATGATTGGAACGTCCCAAAGGCGGACTGCCCAATAGCCGATGTAGACGCCGAAGACGACCATCTCCCCGTGCGCGAAGTTGACGACCCGCATGACGCCAAAAATGATCGTCAGGCCGAGCGCCACGAGGCCGTAGACGAGACCGAGCAGAATGCCACTCGCGAGAACATTGAGCCAAAGCGACAACATTAGCGGACACTGAATGGTACGAGTGGATACCGCGGCTTGAATACGGCGATGCTCAAACCCGCGACGACTTGCGGCTGGCTTCCCTTTGCTTGAATCGAACCGACTCTGGCGTTGTTGCTGCGGCCGCCTTCGTCGACGTCTATCGTCCCCCCGTACATCAGAATTGGCTCCATGTTGGTCGACTTAATGGATGATCTCCCGCGGATAACCGCGTTCGCGACGATCTGCATGCTTCGAACGCAGATCCCGGGCTCGGGCCCCGACATAAGAGGGGTACGCGCCGGCGGTCGCTTAGCGCTTAGGTACAGTGAATTCGCCATTCACATAGACAAGAGGTTCGAGATCAGCGTTTGTCGCCTGTGCAACCACCTCGCCGATGAAGATCGTATGACTTCCAGCGTCGTACGAATCGGAAACCCGACAATCAAAGCTACAAATTGCCTGGATGAGACTCGGCGCTCCCGTAGCGAGTTCGCGCCACACACCTTCGCTGAAACGTATATCGCCTTTGCTCCCGTCCTGCCCCGCGAATTTCTGCGCCAGCGCAACGTGATCTGCCGCGAGGATATTCCAACAGAATGATCTGCTCTGCTTTATCGTATCGTGGGCGCCAGCCGACTTATTGACGCAGACGAGCACGCTCGATGGCTCGGTCGACAACGAACAGCCCGCTGTCAGCGTCAAGCCGTGCCTGCCCGGCTGCGTACCCGTAGTTACGATAGACACGGCGCCCGGCACGTTGCGCATTGCGCTGCGGAATTCTGTGCTGCTGAACACCGGGGTTTCTTGACTAGGCATAGGCGACACTCGGAAGTTCATGATGATAAGTTGCCCCGACACATAGAACTGAAGTCATTCAGAGGGTTGATCTGCCGCCCTACTCGCAACTTGAATGAGCTGGATCGTATTATGTTGCGGGTCCCTGAAATGGGCCACCCGGCCATGCGCTCCCATATCCCGGATTTCACCAAGCACCTCAGCCCCCTCCGCCCGCGCGCGTTCGACAGCCATCTCCAAATCATCCACCTCGAATACGAGGACCGCATTGTGAGACTGCTCGGACACGGATTCAGCCGGGCTTGCGATACAAAAGGCAGCTTTCTCTCCTACGAATTGGATCCACTTGCCACGGTCAGCGAAGCGGATCGTCAATCCGAGAGCCTCGTAGAACTTGGCTAACCCTTCGGGTTCGACGGCAGTAAGATAGACTTGCTTAAGCTTCACTTTCTCACTCCCGATTCCGAACGGGCCGTCGATCTGCGATCTCTGAAAACTTCAATTGTCCTGCAATTGTGACGCCGCTTTCTCAGCATTAATGCTCAAACAGTTTGTCGCCCACCTAGCTGATCAGCATTTTATGCTGCAGCACACAGACTTTAGCATCATTACACACCGGCGCGCGCGGCGAGCGGAGGCGATTTATCTCTGCTGGGTTTCGACCTGTTTCGATCGCAAATGCGCTTGCCATACTTGATGTCATCGCATCGCCGGCCATCTCGATGCTGTTCCCTGGACACTTATCGATGCTTTCTGCTCTTGGACTGAGCAAATCGTCATTGCTTTGTGCAGTACGCGCCTATTTTTTCGACTTCTCACGCACCAACGCGAACAAAGCGGAACATGCCAGCGACCCCAACCACATCCTGTCGAACCAGAACGTCGTGCAACTTCATACGCTGAAAGCCGGAGTGCTTCGGTCGCTTCCTTGGTCTCGACCTTCGCCTGGATCCGCGGAAAGCAAAGCGCGAATTTCTCGTAGCTCCTGCAGGATGAAATTCAGGACCGCGCGCGTACGTGGCGCAAGATGCCGGCGCGAGGAGTAGACCAGGCTGAACGGAATGTTCGGAGACGGGAAGTTGTTCAGCACACGGACGAGCTGGCCGCTGCGCAAATCGTCGAACACGTCGACCAGCGCGAGATGGGCAATCCCGTATCCGCTTCGTGCAGCCAGATGCACGGCGCTCGCGTCATTGGCGAGAAATCCGCCCGACACGCGAAATTGCTGGGCACCCTTATTGGTCACGAACGTCCACATGTCGGAGTTCTGGTTGCTGGCGTGGACGATGCAGGTGTGCTGCGCTAGTTCCGCGGGCAAGGAAGGCTCGCCGTGCTTTTCGATATAGCTGGGCGCGGCCACGGCGACGCGTGAAAATGTGCCGGCGTGACGAACAATCAATGATGCATCTGATATCTCGCCAATACGCATCGCAAGATCGAGACGATCTTCGATCATGTCGCCGATTCGATCGCTCACCACCAATTCGACCTTCAGCCCCGGGTGATCCGCCAGTAACTCGGGCAGACGTTGCGCCAGAAAGCGACCAGCGGTACCCGTCACGCCAACCCGGACCAATCCGATCGGAGAGGTACTCTGTCGTCCCACAGCCGTCAGCATATCCTCGACGCCGTCCAATATCGGTCGTGCAAGGACGACAAGCATCTGCCCGTCATCGGTGAGGCTGATCTTTCGCGTAGTGCGATGGAATAAGCGAACGCCAAAACGCTCTTCGAGCTGCGAAATCTGGCGGGCGACGGCGGCCTGGCTTACGTCGCGCTCGCGCGCCACGGCCGAGAACGAAAGAACTTCCGCTACGCGTACGAAAATGCCGAGGCTACCGAGAAGGTCCATCGCTCGTATACCTGTTCTAGGGCCCCGATACCTTCCGACGCGCTTTCTCGAGCCCTTCCTCAAGAGAGAACAGTTTTCCACTGAGCTCACTTTGCAATTGAAGATTCGAATTGACCATTCGGGAAATAAGAACGCGCATTTGCATCTTGCCTCAATAGATGGCGCTATTCCCTACACTTCCGCAGCGGCGAAAGGACTAAGTTACCTTGCCAAATCATCTCCAAATATCGACAATTGCGGACATGACCGTGCAGTTGGGTTTTTCTGACTTCGATCCGGACGATTGTCCCGTCGCGGCCACTGCCGTTCGAATGGACGTCTTGGATAACGAGAACGAGACGCCGATCCACACTCACAGAAAAGGTCAGCTCGTTTTGGCACTCCGTGGTGGAATCACCTGCGACGTTCCAGGCGCTCGCTGGATAGTACCTCCGCAGTCCGGCGTGTGGATCCCGGGCGGCCTTGAGCACAGCAACAAGGCAACAGCAAACGCGATGATTTGCCTTCTGTTCGTCGAGCCGGATTCAGCGGCCCTTCCGGAAAGATGCTGCACATTGTCGATCAGCCCGATGGTCCGCGAGATGATTCTCCGGCTCGCGGTCATGCCGCGACATTATGATCCTGACAGTCATTGTGGTCGGCTTGCCAGAGTTCTGCTTGATGAATTGACCGTCCAGCCGGTCGAGGATCTTTCGCTGCCCATTTCCGGTAACCCAAAACTTCAGCTCATAGCCGACGCTCTGACCAGAACTCCAGCCGATAGATCTTCATTGGCTGGATGGGCCGATCGTGTAGCGATGAGCGAACGATCGCTTTCTCGGCTGGTCGAGCGGGAGACAGGTCTGACCTTCGGACGCTGGCGACAGCAAATACACCTAATGGTCGCGTTGCGGGAACTCTGCGGTGGCGCGATGGTCCATCAGGTTGCAGCCACGTTGGGCTACGGCTCTACCACTGCATTCATTACGATGTTCAAGAAGGCTCTGGGGAAATCTCCTGCCAAATACTTTCAAGAACGCTCCGAGCAGGCGTCAGTGGCAGATTAAGACGATTGCTTTTTATTTCTTCTATCGGTCGCAGGATTCGCCTTTTGTGTTCGGACTCTAGCCGTTCGGTCGCAGGCGTTTGAGCACGCACACTTGTTTTCGAGTGGACGGCATCCCGCCACGGGTTGCCTCACGCCTGCACGGCCAGCCCTGAGAAATTGACGGTTTTTCGATATAAGTCGTCATTTTGTCGAAATTTCGCAGTCGCAACTGCGGTTAGCATCTCTGTCATCGAGATGTCACCACGCGAGATAACGCGCGGGGCCGGGCCTCGATAAAGCTACCGCTTGCCCTGGGAGAAGACGATATGACAACCACGGCTCTCGACAGGATCGACATAAAGATTCTGAATGAACTGCAGCAGAACGCCGACTTAACCAACGTCGAGCTTGCGTCCCGCGTCAATCTTTCACCGTCGCCCTGCCTCGCCCGAGTTCGTACGCTTGAAAAGCTCGGGGTGATAGATCGACGAATTGCCGTACTGGATCCGGCGGTCCTCGGCATCTGCGTTACCGCCTTCATCCAAGTCAAGCTTGAAAAGCAAGTCCAGCTATCACTTGAGAACTTCACGCGCACAATTGATCGCTTGAGCCAGGTGATGGAGTGTTACCTGATGACGGGAGACAGCGACTATCTTCTCCGCGTGATGGTGTCCGACATCGAGGCTCTTGAAGACCTCATCGTCAACAAGCTCTCGCGCATACCGGGTGTTTCGAGCATTCGTTCAAACTTGGCTTTGAAGCGGATTTCTCACAAGACGGTACTTCCTATCGACTCAAACCAGCCAGTTCAGATCAAGTCATGCAACCTGGCTTCCAAGCGCATCGAGAGGCCGGCTAAGCCACAATACGATGCAGCCCCTCAGACGAGGATCGACGCCGGCATGAGCATCGAGACTTCGCGCACCCTTGATCATAATGCAGCCAGCTTTTAGCGACATCGTCAATCCATCGCTTCAAAGGTCTGTCCGGATTCGGGATCGAGATCGTCGAAACGAAGAGCTTTGATTTCAATCCTCAGGGGAAGTGATCTTAAAAGACGGCTGGTCGCCTCATCGGTAATCTTTGACGCTGCTCGATCGACCGAGCAACCTAGTGACGGAGTGCGACCAGGAACATTCCTCGTTCGTGCGATTGGCTGGCGGCCGTCGTTGAAGATATATCGATGCCGGAAAGAGCGCTCGATCTCGTGCTTCGCGCTCGCCACCGGAGCTCTCGCTGCTGCAGGATCTAGTTGAACTACGGTTCCGCCGCCCCTTCGCCCCGCTTGTTGACGCGATCGGAAAAATACCGCGCCGGCGATTTGCCGAGCGCCTTCTTGAACATTGTTATAAATGCGCTAACGGAATCGTAGCCGAGAACTTCAGATACCGATTGCACAGACTCTCCCGCGGATAACCGCTGAAGAGCGATTATGATGTGGAGTTGTTGACGCCAGCGACTGAACGTCATGCCGGTCTCGGCGACGACGAGGCGCATGAGCGTCCGTTCGCCGAGCGCAATGGCCTCGCCCCATTCTGCTACGGTGCGGCGATCCGCAGGATTTTCCATCAAGGCATCGGCGATCGCGCGTAGTTTTGAGTGGCGCGTAACTGGAAGATGCAATTGCTCGGTCGGCATCTCGATAAGCTCGTTCAGCAGAACCGCGACGATATGAGCCGTTGGTCCTTCCGGATTATAGAGGGGCGGCAGCGTCGCCAAGCGATGGATTAGTTCGTGCAGAAGAGGGGTGATCGACAGCGTGCAGCACTCCTTCGGAACGGATGCCGCATTCATGTCGACGTATAGGAAATAGATGCTGGCATTGGCGGTCGCTCGATTGCTGTGCAGCATGCCGCCGGGGATCCAGACGCCGCATCGCGGAGGCACCATCCAAAGTCCACTGGGGGCCTCGCACGTCACGCCACCGCGGTGCGCCAAAACCAACTGTCCTTTCCGATGTGTGTGGATCGGAACTTCGTCTTCCTTCTCCTGAGTATTGACCATGAGCGCAGCGACCGGGCGGTCCAGCGCGTCGGGATCCAATTCACGGTAGTACTGGAGGAGAGAGCCACGCATTGTCATAACTTAGCAATTATTTGGCAAAGTGGCGAAATTCCTGGCGCGCTGCAAGTTCTATCGTTCGGGTGCTTCACGGACCCGGCGTAGAACCATGACACGAATCACTCTGGCCCGAATTTTCGGACACATCGCATTTCCAGGTACCCTCGACCCCAAGTGGGCGCTGCTATCGGCCAATTCGTTCATTGCGGCGATGCTCGCAATTTATCTGGCGTTTCGTCTCGGCCTACAGAGACCCTACTGGGCAATGCTCACCGTCTATCTTACTGCCCAACCACTCGCCGGCGCGGTCCGTTCACGGGCCGTTTACCGTCTGCTCGGCACACTGCTCGGCGCCTGCGCCGCCGTGGCGCTTGTTCCGATCTTGGTCGATCAGCCGACCTTGATGACCGTTGCCATCACGGGCTGGGCAGCGTTCTGTCTGTACGTCTCCCTTCAAGACCGGACTCCCCGCAGTTACGCCTTCATGCTGGCGGGATACACGGCGACGACCGTCGCGTTCTCAAGCGTAGCTGCTCCTGATTTGGTTTTCGACGTCGCCTTGGCACGCGTCGAGGAAATCGCGCTCGGGATCTGCTGTGCAACAGTCGTCCATACGCTGCTGTTTCCGAGCGATGTCACAGGCGCCCTGACCAAGGCAATCGATGCTGCGGTTCGTGATGCATTCGCTTGGACGGCGGATGTCTTGCTGGATCACACTCCAACGCAAGGAAACTCCGCACGCTGGCGGTTGGCCGCTGACATCACCCACTTCGAAGTGCTATCAACCCACCTCAGCTACGACACAGCCGCGACAAAGCCGGAGCTATGGGCGATTCGTGCCTTGCAGGACAAGCTCGCGCTCGTGCTACCCATGCTAACGGCGATCGAAGATAGGCTCGCTGCGCTCGGCGAGCGACGTACGCCGGAATTGGATCAACTTCTCTCGCAACTCGGCGAATGGGCGCGCGATCCAATTGAATCGCGGCTGAGCGCGACCGAGTTGCTCCGCCGATGCGCGGAATTTGACGCTGCACTGCCCGCTGCGCAAGACGAATGGGACAGGCTTCTCGCATCCAGCATGATCGCCAAGTCGGCGGCATTAATCGAAGCACTGGCTGCAACCCACGAACTGCCCGCGATCATCCATGGATCGCAAGTTCCTTCCAACCCGACAACGGCATCTCGCCCGAAAGTCCACCGCGCCAAGAGAACTCTCCATCGTGACCAGGGGCTCGCTGCCTTGTCCGTCGTCGCTCTTTTCGCGGCCGTGCTTGGCTGCAGCGCCGTTTGGATCGCAACCGCCTGGCCGGAAGGTGGCATCGCCGCGCAGATAGCCACGATCGCCGCAGCGCTCTATAGCAGCCTCGACGATCCCGCTCCGACCTTGATGTCCTATACGATCTGGACAGTGGCGTCGCTGCCGATCGCGGCCATCTACCTGTTTCTGATCTTCCCAGCGATCGACGGATTTCCAATGTTAGCAGCCGCGCTGGCTCCGCCGTTCCTCATCATCGGTTATCTGCAGGCCAATCCGCGTCACATCCTCAAAGCGTTGGCCCTCGGCCTCGGTCTGATCGGGGCGCTTGATCTTCAAAACAGGTTCTCGGCCGACTTCGCTTCGTTCGCCAACACCAATGCCGCCTCACTCATCGGCCTCATTGCCGCCTTCCTGGCCGTCCGCACATTTCGCTCGGTGACCGCGAAGCACGCTGCGAGGCGCCTAATCCGGCACGGATGGGTCGACCTGGCGATCCTCGCCGGCGCCCGCCGACCGATGAACCGAGAGCGGTGGGTGGGCGTGATGCTCGACCGTCTCGGCCTGGTCATTCCAAGATTGGCGCTATCCGGCGCGGATGTAGAGGCAGAAGCCGGCCGCTCTCTGGCCGCGCTGCAGATGGGCCTGGACTTGCTCGACTTAAAGTCGAGCGTGGTGAGTGTTAACGGCCAGCGGAGCACGACTCTCGGGGATCTCCCCGCTAAGCTGTCGCACGCCTTCCGATGGTTTGCGTCGGGGGGCAGCGAGCTTCGTCCAACCGAGGCACAGGCGCTGCTTGCGGCGATCGATGTGGAGCTGCGCCAGCATTGCAAATCGGACGCCGCAATCCAACAAATACGGCTGCCCGCATTAGTCGGCCTACGTCGCGTGCTCTTCCCGAATGCGCCAGCTCCAACTTTTGACGAAGTTGCGCAATGAACGAAGAGATCAACATCGCAGGTGTGTTCGTGCCGACCTTTGTCGTCGCCTGCGTCTTCGCGCTCGGGCTCGGGATCACTTTGTCCACGGTGCTCAAGAGATTCGTTTCGTCAGGGATCAAGAGCTTCGCGTGGCACCCGGCGCTATTCGAATTCGCGATCTTCGCGATCCTCGTCGATATATCCTACACTTTCTTGGGGAAGTTGCTGCCATGACGGCGAGAGGCTCGATTCTGCCGCGCATCTTTGTCACCACGTTGGTTCTCACCATTGCGGCACCGGTCGCCATCGGCATGTGGGACCACTACGAAGAAGCTCCCTGGACGCGGGACGGCCACGTCAGGGCCGACGTTGTCGTGGTCGCTCCGGACGTTTCCGGCCTGGTCGAGGAAGTTCTGATCAAAGATAATCAGGCGGTTCGCAAAGGGGACGTCCTACTTCGATTGGATCCGGAGCGATTTCGTCTGGCGGTCCGACAGGCAGAGGCTGTGGTGGCAAACCGGGAAGCCGCCCTTGAGAGAGCCGCGAGCGATCGCACCCGCTATGAAAAGCTGAGCGATGGGGTCATCTCTCAACAGCAGCGCGAGACGGTCCGCGCCGCAGACCTTCAGGCCAAGGCTGCCTATAATCAGGCCCTAGCGGATTTGGATGTCGCACGTCTCAATCTGACTCGATCTGAGATCCGCGCCCCAGTGAATGGTCACGTGACGAACTTCGATCTGCGTCCAGGTTCCTACCTTCCGGCGGGTCGAGGCATCATGGCTTTGATCGAGACCGACACGGTGCGCGTCGAAGGCTACTTTGAGGAGACGAAACTCGCACGCATCCATGTAGGCGATGCTGCCGATGTCAGGTTGATGGGCGGTTCGATCCTGAGAGGAAAAGTTGATAGCATCGCCCGCGGAATCGAAGATCGTGAACGAAGTTCGGGTGCGAGCATGCTCGCCAATATCAATCCGACCTTCTCGTGGGTCAGGCTCGCTCAGCGCATTCCCGTCCGGATCAAGCTCGACGTGAATGACAATGCGGATGAATTGATCGTCGGGCGAACCGTCACCGTTCAGATCGACAGCGACACCGGTCTCAATCCAGTGGTCACGTCAATGCTCGGGTCGGGTATCTCGCGCCTTTTGCGGGTGTTCGATCGGGAAGACGGTCTCGGGCGATCAGCAGCGCGTAAGCTTTGAACGAACCTACTGGCGCAATCGTACAAAGTCGTACTCCAGCGTGGAAAGGCGCAGCATGGCGCGCCACTCAGAATAAAACTGCGAACTCTTATGTAATTGAGATGGGGTATAATGCTCTTAGGCGCCCCGCAGGAATATTCATATGCAGGCCGGCCATGCAACTCGATACCCGCTATCGTGCGTATCGCACCGTGCCTTTGCCTGCGGGTGACGTTGGGGGACTCCCCTTCGAAGGTGCGCGCTCTCAAATATCGAAAACAACCCCATGAAGGTGCAGGCGGCAGCTAGCGCTCGAATGGCAACTTGACACGTCGGGCAAATCAGGGGCATTCCTTGATCATTCCGCAATCTTGTAACGCCCGTCGGTCCGCGAGTAGCGGGCGCGTCGGTTGCGACCTGCGGTCCAGGAATCCTCACCCGCATCCTCACCCACAATTGAAATTGCACCGGCTCCGCGCGGTGAACCATGACTGCGCGTGGCCGAACCGCGCCCGCTTGCCGCGCGCCTGCCAGGGAGTCTCGACATGAACACCGCCCCAAGCCTCACCATGCCAACGGCGATCGCCGCAACCGACCCGGCCAAAGCTGCCGCAGCCCCGCGGATAAGGCTCTCGTCGCAGGGATTCTCCATCGACCATCCCGATCCGGAGCTCGGCGAACAGCTCATGGCGAACGCGCTGGGGGCAACCGATCGCGAAGCGATGGACGGCATCCTCCGGCAACTCGTCAGGGCCAGCGTGAGCGGCGGCAGCCCCGACGAGGTCAACCTGTCCTTCATGATTTCGATGATGAAGAGCATTCGCCCAAGGGATTCCGTCGAGGCCATGCTGGTCGCGCAGATGGTCTCGGTTCATGTGATGGCGATGCGATGCGCCCATCACCTCGCCAATGCCGACGACCTCGCCCAGCACGACAGCGCCGCGCGCGCATTGGGCCGGCTCGCCCGCACGTTTCCCGCCCAGATCGAGGCGCTGAACCGCTACCGGAGCCATGGCGAGCCCGCCATCACCGTGCAGAACGTGAAGGTGGAGGACGGCGGCAAGGCCATTGTCGGCAACGTCACGCAGCATGCGAACGTGATCGTTTCCGACAAGAACCTGATATCCGCCGCGCGGAAGGCGCCGAAAGCCGCCGGCTCCAAGCGAAGGCAAGCTTCCGCTGATGCCAAGCGGGACGCACAGGCATGAGCGCTCACATCAGAAATACCGGCCCGATGCTGACGAGCCCACGTTGCGGCGCCAAAACCCGTTCCGGCGGTTCGTGCCGCTCGCCGGCGGTGCACGGCAAAAAGCGCTGCCGCATGCACGGCGGCGCCCAGGGATCCGGCGCGCCAAGGGCAAACCAGAACGCGCGCAAGCACGGCCTGTTCACCAGGGATGCGATCGCCGAGCGAAGGCAGATCCGGGCGTTGCTGGGTGAAGCGCGGAAGCTGCTGGATGGAATGAAGTGAGTGGTTTGCGCAGCAACCTAGCTTTCGCAGGCTATACCGCCGTCAGGCGTGATCTGAGCCCAGTTGGAAGTGAGAAACGATGCTGCGAATTACTACCAACGACGAATGCCTTAGTCAGGAACTACAGTCTTTGGTTCGCTTGCTTTGATCGAACTTTTTAGTTCGCCAGGATCGACTTGATATCGTGTCGCCCATTCAGCCAAACTACGTGGACGATAATTTGAGTCAGCTCGGTAACGGTCAAATACTGAAACATCAATCGTTTCATTTACGTTGGTGTGCGTTCCATCATCATCTTCTCTCGGTGCCTCGCCAATCTTACGGTAGTAGCGCCAGGAAAATTTTGAATACACGCCATACATAAACTCACGATATGAGTCGCAGATATCTGCCTTCAAGGCATCGCCGTCCAGATCGATATCGTTCTTGAAGGCCAAGCCGTGGGATGAAGCCTTTTTCATCATCCACCGCAGAGGAATCTGTGCAAGCAAATCGCTGGGGTATCCTCCGCCAACGTTTGCATGTGCGCCGACGAACCACCTTTGCTCGACGCTTTCGAGCGCCCGAGGGACGGCAATGATTGCCTTTGGATCCTTCGGTTTCCGGACTGTCCAGAGTGTAGGAGCAAATGCGCGCCTGTGCTCGTCAATAGCTATAGCATGGTACGCATTTTCTATCGGCACTCGCAGTCCTGTATGAAGCCACCCAAAGCTAGACCTGCTTACACCCGGGATGTCGCCAAACGGCAGGCCTAGCGCGCCGACGGTGTCCCAAACAGCTACAACCCTAATGGGGACACACTGCGAGTACTTGATAAGAAGCCGTTCCTCGGTGTTCTTGCCGCCGTCACCGTTATCGCAAAGTTGCCAAACCGTGTCGGCGTCAGAGTGCTGGTATCTCGCATAGAGCTGTTTGATACCCATTGCTCCGCCTGATTTCAGGAGGCCGCACTTTGTAATGAGTCCTGCCAAGCTCCGGGCTGCATACGCTCCACGGCTGAAGCCGAAGATGAAAATGTCATCACCCGCTTCATACTTGTCGATCAGCCACTCGTAGCCACCCTTAATTAAGTCATCCAGTCCCTTCCCGACGGTTCCGCCCCAAAAGCCGTTTACACCCCTTGCGTAGTAAACGAATTGGTCGGAGCCATCTTCGCCTTTAGCTGCGCAAACGGATTTAAGCCGCCAAACGTTGGTGTTGTCGTCAACCGCATTGAATGTTCCGTCCAAGAACACCGCGAGCCTTTTCTTGGGCTGTTTCGCGACTGTTGGCTCGACCATCTCTCGCCCCCAAAGAATCAACTCATTGAGGATACACGCAATGCGCGAAATTGCACTAGCGGCACTTGTACCTACGGCGCTGGCTGCATTGGTTGCTACCGCACTTGGCCTGAATCGGGCACGGACGCCTGACGGCGCTTACAGGGCGGCCATTATGGGCGCGCTTGGAATTTGTGGGCTTCTAGCCTCGCTTGCGTTGTTTCTGTTCTAAGTCCCTGTCCGCCGAGCACGATAGGAGATATTCCCGCTGAGGATAAAGAGCATAGTCAAGCACCGCGTTACGGTGACAGTGCACTTAATTTCCATTCTCGGAATGGTCCGCGCGCGGGCGTTGCCGCGCTGGGCGACGCGGTGCGGCTAGTCGGGGATAACGGCACGGGCGAGGCGGGATGAGTATAATGCAAGCAATGGTGTCAGGCATCAATTGAGTGCACTGTCACCGTAATGTCAGAAAGCTCGATATATCAAAGTGCGCGCCCGCCCAACGCGTGTTTAGTCGCAGGGCTAGGTCGCGTGGACAGTTATCTTAGCCAGAGCAGAGTTGCGGCGATAGCGACGACAGCGAAGTAATTTCGTGCGG
>NZ_JCAMOQ010000062.1:0-48080 GCF_059512365.1 Bradyrhizobium sp. Ses1 | reverse complement strand
TCGCGCAGGGAAAGCCGGAATGCTTCGGTTGAACCTGTGGTCCTACCCCCGTGCTTTTTGTTGCACGGGACCCATGGCTGCAACCGGCACCCGGCTTTCCCTGCGCCCTCTGCCATCGAGGAGGACGGAAAGTAGCGCAAAGCTCGGACGCAACGCGCCGCGAGAACGCGACCTCACATCCTCACTGCTGTTTGACATTTGAATCAGCACTCACCCCCGTCGTCCCGGGCTTGCGCGCCGCGGCGAAGCCCCTTGGCGTAGCCGGGAAGCCGGGACACATAACCGCAGGCCTTTGTATTGTGCTCCGCTGCAACCGCTTGCTCGCCCCACAACAACTCCCTGTGGTTATGGGTCCCCGCCTTCGCGGGGACGACACCGGTGCGAGGTTCACTGGAATCGTAGGATGGGTGGAGCGGAGCGAAACCCATCATTCGCGCGGCTTGCTCCGTCGCGATGGGTTTCGCTGCGCTCTACCCATCCTACGACAAAGCCTCGCCACTCTTACAAACCGCTCACGCCTCCGCGTCCAGCACCTTCTTCACCGCGGGCCGCGCGGCCATGCGGCTTCGGTGATCGACCACTTTCGGCAATGCCGCCAGATCGACGCCGTCGCCCTCCAGCCACTGCGCCATCGTGAAGAGATAGATGTCGCAGATCGTGAAGGCTTCGCCCATCACCCACGGGCCTTTCAGCATGTCGCGTTCGACCAGCGCGAAACTGGCACCGACCGTTTTCGGGATCATGCGTTTCATGTCGGCAAAGGAGGATTCGTCCGCAGCCCAGCGATAACCGCGCATCTTGTGGGCATGCGCGACATGCAGCGTCGAGCAGAGATAGCTGTTGAACGCCTGCACTTGCGCGAACGCAAAGGCGTCATCGAGCGGCGCCAGTTTCGCCTGCGGAAAACTCTGCGCGATAAAAGCGAGCAGCGCGGGTGTCTCGGTGAGGACGCCATGATCGGTGACCAGCGCCGGCACCCGTCCCTTCGGGTTGACCTTGAGATAGTCCGGGCTGTTCTGCTGGTTGGTCTTGAAGTCGATCCGTTCGATCGTATAGGGCGCACCGGCCTCTTCGAGCGCGATGTGCGAGGCGAGCGCGCAGGTGCCGGGGGTGTAATAGAGCTTGAGCATGTTTCATCCCTCATTCAGAGGGATACGAAGTTAACGGCGCGCTCTTGCCCCGTCCATCCCCGCGCCGACTGGCTGCCTCAGCGAACGGCCTTTGCCGTCTCCACCAGGCGTGCGCTGGTCGATGCCGTCGCGAGCACGACGCCGTCTTCCGCCAACAGCCTGCCCTCCACGAAGGCGACGGTCTTGCCGAGCTGGGTGACCCTGGCCTCGCCGAGGATCGGTCCCGGCTTCGCCGGCGCCAGGAAATTCACCGTCATCGTGATGGTTGCGGTGTAGAGCTTGCCGTCGGTCATGACGAACACCGCCGGGCCCATGGTGTCGTCGAGCATCGCCGACAACATCCCGCCCTGGATAAAGCCGGCCGGGTTGCAAAACTCCAGCTTGCCCTCGAAGCCGATCCGGATCCAGCCTTCGTCCGGGCGCGCATCGAGCAGGTGCCAGCCAAGCAGCCTCGAGCAGGGCGGCGTGGCAAGTCGGTCAAGCGCGGTCGCGATCATGGGAGCCTCCGTTGGTGCTCCTCGCTAACGCAAGGCTACTGCCAGCATGCTGTCAGCAACCTCACGTGCCGAGCCCATGCGCGACCACCTTGCGCATCACGTTCGGGAACGCTTCGTCCGCGAGGGTGGCGACCGGGACCCAGCGCATCCCCTCTGGCGCCCGCGTGCGCGGCGGAACGGTTGCGGTATAGACCGCAAGCTCGAGTGGAAAATGCGTGAAGACGTGAGTGACGACGCCGGCCTTGCGGTGCCAGCGCGTCACGCCCTTCAGAGATGGCGCCTGCTCGAGTGCAGCCGCGTCGTCCTGTCCGGCCAGCCAGTCGGAGGTCGGCACTTCCGTCATGCCACCGAGCAGACCCTTCTCGGGGCGGGTGCGGACCAGGAGCTCATCGCCGCGGATGACGACAAAGGCCGCGCCCGAGCGCAGCGCGCCGGTCTTCTTCGGTGTCTTGCGCGGAATGCTCTCCTGGTCGCCGCGGGCGCGCGCTGCGCAATCGTCGTTGAGCGGGCACAGCGCGCAGGCCGGCTTCTTCGGCGTGCAGATCGAGGAGCCCAGATCCATCAGCGCTTGTGCACTGTCGCCGGCGCGAGAAGGACCGAGCAGCGTACTCGCCAATTGCTGGATCAGCGGCTTGGCCTGCGGCAACGCCTCCTCGACCGCGAACAGCCGCGACATCACGCGCTCGATATTGCCGTCGACCGGCATGGTGCGGCGGTCGAAGGCGATCGCAGCGATTGCGGCGGCCGTGTACGGCCCGATCCCCGGCAGCGTGCGAAGCCCCTCCTCATCATCGGGAAAGATGCCGCCATGATCGCGCAGCACCGCCACCGCGCAGGCGTGCAGGTTGCGCGCCCGGGAATAGTAACCGAGCCCGGCCCACATCCGCAGCACATCGTCCAGCGAGGCGCGCGCCAGCGAACCGACATCCGGCCAGCGCGAGACGAATTTCTCGAAGTACGGCCCGACCGCCTTGACCGTCGTTTGCTGCAGCATGATCTCCGACAGCCACACCCGGTACGGATCGGCCCGCTCACCGGCAGGCGCGCGCCACGGCAGCCGGCGGCGATGCCGGTCATACCAGGCCAGCAGCAGGGCGGGACGTGCGGCGACCGCGTCAGGCGGTTGTCGTGATTTTGTCGTGGTGGCTGCGCGAGACCTCATGCGATGACTTTAATGTTGGCGCCCGAATCTCTCCACGTCATGCCCGGGCTTGGCCCGGCCATCCACGCCTTTCTTCGTACCGGAATCGGGGTGGTTCCTGGGGTCAATCCCAAAGTGCTATAAGGACCCATGTCAAAACCCGGCCCGATCAGCGCAAAGCCGCTCTCTATCCTGCTCAACGACGTCTTCTCCGACGCCTATGCCAAGCAGGGATTCGCCGCGCGCGAGCTGGTAACGCGGTGGGCGGAAATCGCGGGGACCGAGATCGCGCGGTATTCGGAGCCGATGAAGATGCAATGGCCGCGGCCGGTGGAGGGGCAGCCGCAGGAGCCGGCAACATTGGTGCTCCGGGTCGAGGGGCCGATGGCGCTGGAGATCCAGCATTCCTCCGACCGCATTCTGGAGCGGGTCAACCGCTTCTTCGGCTGGCACGCGGTCGGCCGGCTGGCGCTGCGGCAGGCGCCTCTGTCCCGGCGGGAGCGCCCGGTGCGGCCGCGGCCGCCGGACCCCAAGGCGGTGGCGGCGGTCGAAAAGACCCTGTCCGCCGTGGAGGACGAGGCGCTGCGTGCCGCACTGGCGCGATTGGGGGCCTCGATCAAGCGAAATTGAGACTTTTTTGCGCGGCGGGCCTTGGAGCGCAGCATTGCCACAATCACCATTTCAAGCTAGCGAAAGCTCGCTTTTTTAGACCTCTTTTAGGCGTGCATGCGCCAATCCGGGAGCCGATCTTGATCATCACGCGCCGCGCCTTCACCGCTGCTTTGTCACTGACTGGTCTTGCCGCCCTGATCGGTCTCTCGCCGCTGCGCCTGATTTCGGAGGCGATGGCGCAGACCGCCGCCGATGTCGCCAAGCCGCAATCACTACCGGACATGGCGCTCGGCCCGCAGAACGCCCCGGTGACCATCACCGAGTACGCCTCGATGACCTGCCCGCACTGCGCGAACTTCAACGACACGGTATTCCCGAAGATCAAGTCGGAATTCATCGACACCGGCAAGATCCGCTACGTGTTCCGCGAATTCCCGCTCGACATCAAGGCCGCCGCCGGTTCGATGCTGGCGCGCTGCATCGCCAAGGATGACGCGCCGAAATATTTCGCAGTCATCGACCTGTTGTTCCGCCAGCAGAACGACTGGGTGATGAAGAACACCACGGAGACGCTGACGCGAATCGGCAAGCAGGCGGGCCTCAGCCAGCAGCAGGTCGAGGATTGCCTGAAGGACCAGGCGCTGCTCGACAAGATCGCCGCTGACCAGAAATACGCCAACGACGTGCTGAAGGTGAATTCGACCCCGACCTTCTTCATCAACGGCGAGATGCTGAAGGGCGAGACCTCGTTCGATGAATTCAGCAAGCGCATCAATTCATTGTTGAAAAGCTGATTCGTCCACAGCTATTCGCAACATCAGATAAACCAAGCAAAAGCCTTGGGAAAAGCCCGAGGCGGCGGTTGCCGGTGCGCTCCGGCCTCGCCATTGTCGCGGCCACAGCCGCAGCGAGCGGTCCGCCTGCATTACCGACATTGCCTTTCATGGTACTGTCACGGCTGGGAGATTCGCGCCCGGCCAACAGAGATTTGTGTTCATGAAGCTCACGCGCCTACGCCTCCACGGTTTCAAATCGTTCGTTGAACCCACCGACTTCATGATCGAGCCGGGCCTGACCGGCGTGGTCGGACCGAACGGCTGCGGCAAGTCCAACCTGGTGGAAGCGCTGCGGTGGGCGATGGGCGAAACCTCGCACAAGTCACTGCGCGCCGCCGACATGGACGCGGTGATCTTCGCCGGTTCCGGCAATCGCCCGGCGCGCAACCACGCCGAAGTCGTGATGACGATCGACAATTCCGATCGCACGGCGCCGGCCGCGGTCAATGACAGCCAGCTCCTGGAAATCTCCCGCCGCATCGAGCGCGAGGCGGGTTCCGCCTATCGCATCAACGGACGTGACGTGCGCGCGCGCGACGTGCAGCTCCTGTTCGCCGATGCCGCGACTGGCGCGCGGTCGCCGGCACTGGTGCACCAAGGCAAGGTCGGCGAGATCATCCAGGCCAGGCCGGAACAGCGCCGCCGCATCCTCGAAGATGCCGCCGGCGTCGCCGGCCTGCATGCCCGCCGCCATGAAGCGGAACTGCGGTTGAAGGCAGCCGAGACCAACCTCACCCGCGTCGAGGACGTGATCGGCCAGCTCACCGGCCAGATGGACGGGCTGAAGAAACAGGCGCGGCAGGCGATCCGCTACCGCGAGGTCGCCGCGAAGGTCCGCAAGTCCGAGGCGATGCTGTTCCACCTGCGCTGGATCGAGGCTCACGCTGACGTCAACGATGCCGCGCAGACGCATGATCTCGCCGTTCGCGAGGCGGCCGAGCGCACCCGCGAGCAGGCGGAATCCGCGCGCATCCAGGCAATCCGCGCGGCCGAACTGCCGGCGCTGCGCGAGGCGGAAGCCCGCGCCGCCGCGGGCCTGCAGCGGCTCAACAATGCGCGCGAGATGCTCGATCGCGAGGAGGAGCGTGCCAAGGAACGCGTTTCCGAACTCGACCGGCGCCTGGCGCAGTTCGTTGCCGACATCGCGCGCGAGCAACAACAGACGGCAGACGCCGACGTCGCGCTGCAGCGGCTCGACACCGAGGACGCCGAGCTGAAGGAAGAGATCAAGTCTCGGGTCGAGCAGCGCTCCGGCGTCGACGAGCGCGTCGCGGAAGCGGAAGCCATGCTTGCCGAAACCGAGCGCCGGTTCGCCGAGCTGACCACGGAGCTTGCCGACCTCACCGCCAAGCGCAACCAGCTCGAAGCCGGCGTGCGCACCCATCGCGACCGGCTCGCCCGGCTCGACCATGAGATCGCAAGCGTCCAGGCCGAGGAGGAGCGCCTCGCGCAGGAAACCGGCTCGCTGGGCGATATCGATGTGCTCGCCGCCGCGGTCGAGACCGCGCAGCAGACGCTGGCCGAGGCCGAAGCCACCGTGCAGGCGAGCGAAACCGGTCACGTGGTCGCGCGGCAGACGCTCGAAGCTTCGCGCAGCCCGCTGACCGAAGCGGAGAAGCGCGTGCAGCGGCTCGAGACCGAGGCGCGCACCATCTCCAAGATCCTCAATGGCGAGACCAAGAATCTGTGGCCGCCGATCATCGACGGCATCACGGTCGCCAAGGGTTATGAGAAGGCGATCGGCGCCGCGCTCGGCGACGATCTCGATGCGCCCGTCGATCCCTCGGCACCGATGCGCTGGACCAATGTCCCCGCTAGCGAGGACCCGGCGCTGCCCGAAGGCGTCGATTGCCTTGCCAATCATGTGCAGGCACCGCCGGAATTGGCGCGCCGCCTCGCCCAGATCGGCGTCGTGGCGAAGGAGCGCGGCGCGGAGCTGGTGTCGCAATTGAAGACCGGCCAGCGGCTGGTGTCGCTCGAGGGCGACGTCTGGCGCTGGGACGGTTTTGTCACCGCCGCCCACGCCCCGACCGGCGCGGCGCGGCGCCTCGCCGAGCGTGCCCGCCTCGTCGACATCGAGCATGAGCTCGAGCAGGCGCGCAACGAGGTGATCACCAAGCGGCAGGCGCTGGAGAATGCGGAAGCCGAATTGCGCGCCGCCTCCGCCGCCGAGACCGCCTCGCGCGAGGCGGTGCGTGCCGCGCGTCGCGAGGGCGATGCCGCGCGCGAGCGCCATGCCGCAGCCGAGCGCGAGATCAACCGCCACGCCGCGCGCAAATCCGCGCTGACGGAAGCGCACAACCGCCTCGCCGCCGACCGTGCGGAAGCCGAGGCCGCGCACGAGAACGCCGATGCGGCGCTCGCCGAATTGCCGCCGAGCATCGAGGCTGAAAGCCAACTCGGCGCGGTCCGGAGCGAGATCGAGAACCGGCGCCGTGTGGCCGCCCAGGTGCGCGCCGAAGCGCAGGCGCTGGCTCGTGAAGCCGAGCTCGCCGACCGCCGCGTGCAGGCGATCCTCGCCGAGCGCAATGAGTGGCAGAACCGCAAAGCAAGCGGCGCCTCGCAGATCGGAACGATCGAGGCCCGCATCACCGAGCTGACCGCAGAGCGCGAGGAGCTCGTCAATGCGCCGGAGGTGTTTGCGGAGAAGCGCAGCGCGCTGATCAGCGAGATCGAGTACGCCGAGAACGATCGCCGCGGCGCCGCCGACGCGCTCGCCGCTGCTGAGACCGCGATGGCGGAGACCGACCGCACCGCCAAGGCCTCGCTGGAAGCGCTGTCGAGCGCCCGCGAGGCGACCGCCCGCGCCGAGGAGCGGATGGAAGGAACTCGGCGTCGGCTCGCCGATATCGAGCGCGAGGTCCATGACATGCTCGAGGTTGAGCCGCAGGCGTTGGCCAGCCTCGCCGAGATCGAGCCGGGCGCCGAACTGCCGCCGGTCGGCCAGATCGAGGAAGAGCTCGAAAAGATGCGCCGCGATCGCGAACGCCTCGGCGCCGTCAATCTGCGCGCCGAGGAAGAGCTGCGCGAGGTGGAGACCCAGCACACCGGGCTCACCACCGAGCGCGACGACCTGGTCGAAGCGATCAAGCGCCTGCGCCAGGGCATCCAGAGCCTCAACCGCGAAGCACGCGAGCGGCTTCTCACCTCGTTCGAGACCGTCAACAGCCACTTCAAGCGCTTGTTCGTCGAGCTGTTCGGCGGCGGCGAGGCCGCGCTGCACCTGATCGAGAGCGACGATCCGCTCGAGGCCGGTCTCGAGATCATCGCAAAGCCCCCTGGCAAGAAGCCGCAGTCGCTGTCGCTGCTCTCGGGCGGCGAGCAGGCGCTGACCGCGCTGGCGCTGATCTTCGCGGTGTTCCTGACCAACCCTTCGCCGATCTGCGTGCTGGACGAGGTCGACGCGCCGCTCGACGACCACAACGTGGAGCGCTGCTGCAACCTGTTGCACGAGATGACGGCCTCGACCGAGACGCGCTTCATCGTCATCACGCACAACCCGATCACCATGGCGCGCATGAACCGGCTGTTCGGCGTCACCATGGCCGAGCGCGGCGTGTCGCAACTGGTCTCGGTCGACCTCGAAGGCGCAGTCGGCATCCTGGATCAGCACGTGGCGTGAGCGGAGCGTCAGCTTCGTCATTGCGAGGAGCGACAGCGACGAAGCAATCCATCTCTCCGCAAGCGGCGCCATGGATTGCTTCGCTTCGCTCGCAATGACGGAGGGATGGTGCGCTAGAAATGATCTCGCCCGACCTTCCCGCCGAACTGAAAGCGGCACTCGACGCGAGGCTGCAGGGGGTTTCGCGCAATGAGGCAGCAAGTCGCGCCGCCGCGATCTCCCGGACCTACCGCGACGGCGGCGGCTCGGGCACGATCAAATCAGAGACCGATGCGCTCGCCTATGCGCTGGCGCGGATGCCCGCGACCTACGCGGCCGTCGCCGCCAGCCTGAATGCGCTCGTCGAAATCAGGCCGGATTTCGCGCCGACGTCGCTGCTCGATATCGGCGCCGGGCCGGCTACGGCGAGCTGGGCGGCGGCGCAAGCCTTCTCGTCGCTGCAACGCTTCGCCCTGCTCGATGCCAACGCCAGCTTGCGCGCACTGGCGCTTGAGCTCGCCGGCACGCGGCTGCGCGGCGCGCGCTATGAGTTGGGGCCGGCGCGGAAGCTGCTCGCCGACGCCGAACGGGCGGATATTGTCGTCGCAAGCTACATGGTCGGCGAGATCGATGAGACCGAGCGAGCCGCGCTCGCACGCCTGATGTGGGAAAAGGCGGGCGAGGCGCTTGTGATCGTCGAACCCGGCACGCCCGCGGGCTATGCGCGGATCATCGCGCTGCGGGCGGAACTGATCGCGGCCGGCGCACATGTCGCAGCGCCCTGCCCGCACGACGAACAATGCCCGCTTCAGGCGCCAGACTGGTGCCATTTCAGCCAGCGGCTCTCCCGCTCGCGCGCGCACATGCAGGTAAAGGGCGCCGAGGTGCCGTTCGAGGACGAGCGGTTTGCCTATGTCGCGCTGACGCGGACACCCAGCGCGAACCGCCCGTCCCGCGTACTGGCGCAACCCGTCGTCGGCAAAGCGGAAGTGAGTGCAAAGCTCTGCACACCGACCGGCCTCTCGTTTGCAATGATCCCCCGCCGCGCCAAGGCCGACTATGCCCACGCCCGGCGCTGGCGATGGGGCGATGCCGTGCCGAACGCTTGAACTAATTCCCTGCCCGATCCGACCAACACATGCCTGCCGCTGGGGGCAGGTCGACGCGCGCGCCGATTTTCGTCTAGGTTTCGCGGGTTGATCCCATCAGGAGTTTTTTTATGTCGACCGGCTGGATCGTTCTCGGCGTCATCGTCGTCCTCGTGCTGTTTGCGTTTGCCGCCTACAACCGTTTGGTGGCGCTGAGCCAGCGCGTCAACCAGGCCTTTGCCGACATCGACGTCCAGCTCAAGCAGCGCCACGACCTGGTGCCGAATCTGGTCGAGACCGTAAAGGGCTATGCGTCGCACGAGCGCGGCACGCTGGATGATGTGATCAAGGCGCGCAACTCCGCGATCTCAGCGCAGGGACCGGCGCAGGTCTGCGCCGCCGAGAACCAGCTAAGCGGCGCCCTCGGCCGCCTGATCGCGCTGTCGGAAGCCTATCCGGACCTGAAGGCCAACGCCAATTTCCAGCAGCTCGCAAGCGAGCTCTCCGACCTCGAGAACAAGATCGCGGCTAGCCGCCGCTTCTTCAACAACGCGGTCCAGGAATACAACACCGGCATCCAGCAGATCCCGGCCGCTTTGTTCGCCGGGATGTTCGGCTTCACCCGCAAGGATTTCTTCGACCTCGGCGCCAGCCGCGCCGAAGTCGAGACCGCGCCGAGCGTGAAGTTCTAGGCGAGATGACACTACATCTTCTCCGTCATTCCGGGATGCGCCGCAAGGCGCAGGCCCGGAATCCATTTCACCGCATCGCCTGCGGCACGATGGATTCCGGGCTCGCGCTTCGCGCGCGCCGGAATGACGGTGGTTAGCGGACGTCCAGCATGGCCGCCTACGGTCTCTACACCCATATCGCGTCGAACAAGTTTCGTTCGATGCTTCTGCTTGCCGGGCTGTTCGTCCTGATCTACGTGCTGGTCTATGCCGGCGCACTGGTCGCGGAGGTCATGATCGACGGCGGCCGCTCAGTCGACGATTACCTGACGCGGGCGCTGCACGACCTGATCTCGGCTTCCCCTTATGCCACGATCGGCGCGGCGCTGTGGATCGTGATCGCGTATTTCTTCCACCAGAACATGATCGACGCCGTCACCGGCGGCGAGAGCGTGACGCGGCAGCAAGAGCCGCGGCTCTATAATCTCCTGGAAAATCTCTGCATCTCCCGTGGCATCCCGATGCCGAAGCTGAAGATCATGAACAGCCCCGCGCTGAACGCCTTCGCGAGCGGGCTGAACCGGCGCCAATATTCCGTCACGGTCACCACGGGGCTGTTGCAGGCGTTGAACGACCAGGAGATCGAGGCCGTGCTCGGCCACGAACTCACCCACATCCGCAACGGCGACGTGCAGTTGATGGTGATCGCGGTCATCATCGCCGGCGCGGTCGGCTTCTTCGGCGAACTGTTCTTCCGGATGTTCACCAACCTGTCCTGGAATTCCAGCGGCGGCTGGTCGTCCTCCTCTTCGTCGTCGTCATCATCCTCCTCCTCATCTTCGTCCGATCGCAAGGGCTCGGGCGGCGGCGCGATCATCGTGATCATCATCGCCATCGTCCTGATCGTGGCGGCGTGGCTGTTGTCGCAGGTCGTCAAGCTGGCGCTGTCGCGATCGCGCGAGTATCTGGCGGATGCCGGGTCGGTGGAACTGACCAAGAACCCCGATGCGATGATCTCGGCCCTGCGCAAGATCGAAAATCGCGGCGAATTGCCGGGTGCGACTTCGGCTGTGATGGAACTATGCGTGGACAATCCGCGGGAGGGCTTCGCCGACCTGTTTGCGACCCATCCCTCGGTACAATCGCGGGTGGACGCATTGGTGAAGTTCGCCGGCGGCCATGATCCCGGGCCGACCGCCCTGCCGGACGATCCCGCAGCTAGTCCCGAAGAAGGTGCGCAGGAACCGTCGGCACAAGGCGAACTTCCGCCTCCCGCTCCGCGCGGCCCTTCGCGCGGCCCCTGGGACGACGCAGCCGAGCCGGCCGGCCAGTCGCAGCAACAGCCTGGTCAGGGTCCGCTTCAGGGGCCTTGGGGCCGACATTTTTGATTGTGGCCTAACGCCCTTCAACTCATTAAGAAAATTCCTACCAAACGCGTCACTTGGCATTCAAGGAATTGAATTCTCCCTTGTTTCTGCCATGTTCGCGCCCAAAGCAGGAATGGGGACTTGCCGATCGCGCCCTCGCGGTCGGGGGCGTGTCTTAAGGGATTTCCATGGCAAAGCCAGTCGTGATTGTGGTGGGCGCGGACAAGGGCGGGGTCGGCAAGACGACCGTATCTCGGACGCTTCTGGATTATTTCAACGCGAACAACGTCGGGACTCGGGCCTTCGACACCGAATCGCCGCGGGGAACGCTGAAGCGCTTCCATCCTGAGATCACTGAGATCGTCGACATGACGACGACCGCGGACCAGATGAAGATCTTCGACACGCTTAACGCCGGCTCCATGGTCACCGTGATCGACGTCCGCGCCGGCCTGCTATCGCCGGCGCTGGCCTCGCTCCGCGACATCGGCTTCCTGGATGCGGCCCGGTCCGGCCAGATCACCTTCGCGGTGTTCCATATCCTCGGCCCCTCGATCGCTTCGCTGGACGAGATCGCCGAAACCGCCAATTTCATGAGCGGCGCGAAATACTTCCTGGTGAAGAACTTCATCAACGACACCCAGTTCTTCCAGTGGGACCAGTCGACCTACAATTCCTATTTCCACCGCATCAAGGATGCCACCGACCTGACCATCCCGAAGCTGAACGAGATGGCCTATGAGCAGGTCGAGGTCGCTTCCGTCCCGTTCCTCAAATTCGTCGCCAACAAGGGCCCGCACGACGAAGCCGCGAACTATTCGTTCGTGCTCCGCGGCTATGTCCGGCACTGGCTCGCCAATGTCTGGAGCGAGTTCGACCGCATCAAGCTGACCGATCTGGTCGGTGCCAAGTCGGTGACGCGCGGCGGCGAAAAATAGTCGCGCCTCCGGGGGATGCGGGGCTGGATTAGGCAGGAAAATCGCCTGATATAGCAGGCGATGTCAGCTACGCCCGTCTACATCATTTGCTCGCCCCGCCCCCAGGTCGGCAAGACCCTGGTCGCGCGGCTCTTGAGCGAATTTCTGCTGCTGAAGAACGGCGATGTGATGTCCTTCGACATCAACCTGAAGGAGCCGTCGCTGCTCGATTACCTGCCCAGGACCACCGAGACGGCAGATGTCATCGACACCTACGGCAAGATGCAGCTAATGGACCGGCTGATCGTCAATGACGGGCTGGCGAAGGTGATCGACATCGGCTACCACGCCTTCGACGAATTCTTCAAGATGATCGACGAAATCGGCTTCATGAAGGAAGCGCTGCGCCGCCACGTCGCGCCGGTCATCCTGTTCGTCGCCGATACCGACCGTGCCTCCGCACGCAGCTACGAGATGCTGCGCCAGCAGATCCCGCCGCGGGCGCTGATGACCATTGACAACGAATTCGTGGTGCGCGGCGAACTGCCCGCGGCCATGGGCCAAGGCCGGGTGCTCCGCTTCAGCGCGCTGCCGGTGTTCCTGAAGACCTATATCGACCGGCTGAACTTCTCCTTCACCGGCTATCTCCGGCACGAGAAGGACTCGTCCACCGAGTTGCATCAGTGGATCCGGCGCAATTACACGATCTTCCGCGATCTCGAACTAAGCGTGATGCTGCAGCGGTCGTAGCTTCGTAGCCGTAGGGCTACAGTGCCGTAGGGTGGGCGAAGGCGCACTGGCGCCGTGCCCACCATCCAGCACCGCGCTCGCGATGGTGGGCACGCTTCGCTTTGCCCACCCTACGGCCTCTACGCGAGGGCAGCGTCAATGCCCTTCGAAAGCCATCAGCGTCCGCACCGGGACATCCATCGCGCGCAGCTTGGCGGCGCCGCCGAGTTCGGGCAGGTCGACGATGAAGCAGGCGGCGACGACGTTGGCACCGATCTGGCGCAGGAGCTTGACCGCGCCCTCCGCGGTGCCGCCGGTGGCGATGAGATCATCGACCAGGATCACGCGCTCGCCGGGATGCACGGCATCGGCATGCATCTCCATTTCGTCCAGGCCGTACTCCAGCGAATAGGCGATCCGCACTGTGGTGTGCGGCAGCTTGCCCTTCTTGCGGATCGGCACGAAGCCGGCGGAGACCTGGTGCGCCACCGCGCCGCCGAGGATGAAGCCGCGGGCCTCGATGCCGGCGACCTTGTCGATCTTCGAGCCAGCCCATGGATGCACCAATTCATCCACCGCCCGTCGGAACGCGCGGGCGTCCGCAAGCAGCGTGGTGATATCGCGGAACAGGATGCCGGGCTTCGGATAGTCCGGAATGGTACGAACGGCGGCCTTCAGGTCGAGGTCAAATGTCATTGCTGTCTCGCTTTCGTGTCTCCACCGTCATTGCGAGGAGCGATAGCGACGAAGCAATCCATGTCTCCGCAGGTGGAGATATGGATTGCTTCGCTTCGCTCGCAATGACCGGTCCCCTCAATTCGCCTCCGCATCCAGCCGGAACGCGTTTTCCACGATGCGCAGGCCCACCTCGCCGCCGAGCGACATCAGCGATTCCGGATGGAACTGCACGCCGCCGACCGGCAAGGTCTTGTGCTCGATCGCCATCGCGATGCCGTCCTCCGTGGTCGCCGTCACCGACAATACATCAGGCACGCTCTGGCGCTCGACATAAAGCGAATGGTAGCGGCCAATCACGATCTCGTTCGGCAAATTTTGCATTAACCGGCCGCCCCGCACCTGGATGCGCGAGGGGCGGCCATGGGCGGGCTGGCCGAGCTGGCCAAGCTGGCCGCCGAAATATTCGCCGATCGCCTGCACGCCCAGGCAAACGCCGAAGATCGGCAGCTTCTTCTCGATCGCGGTGCCGATGGTCTTTCCGATCCCGAAATCCTCCGGCCGCCCCGGACCGGGCGAGAGCACCAGCAGGTCCCAGCTCTTCTGCTTCAGCATCTCCTGGGCATGGATGTGCCGGACCACGGTGACGGCGGCGCCGACCTGGCGGAAATAATCCGCCAGCATATGCACGAAGCTGTCGTCGTGGTCGATCAGAAGCACCTTCTTGCCGGAGCCGGTGGCATCGGGGGCAATGCTGGAGAGCCGCTTCGGCGGATCGCCACGCAACGCCTGGAACAGGGCTGCGGCCTTCACCTGGCATTCGCGGTCTTCGGCCGCCGGATCGGAGTCGAACAGACAGGTGGCGCCGACGCGAACCTCCGCCAGCCCATCCTTCATGCGGATGGTGCGGATGGTGAGCCCGGTATTGATGCTGCCGTCGAAATTCACGCAGCCGATCGCGCCGGCATACCAGCGCCGCGGCGAGCGCTCGTGGTCTTCCACGAACTGCATCGCCCACAATTTCGGCGCGCCGGTCACGGTCACCGCCCAGGCATGGGTGAGGAAGGCATCGAGCGCGTCGAAGCCCGGACGCAGCATGCCCTCGACGTGATCGACCGTATGGAACAGTTTTGAGTAGGTCTCGATCTGGCGGCGCGCCAGCACCTTGATGGTGCCGGGCACGCATATGCGCGCCTTGTCGTTGCGGTCGACATCGGTGCACATGTTGAGCTCGAACTCGTCTTTCTCCGAGTTCAGGAGCTGGCGGATCTGCTCGGCATCGCCGATCGCGTCGCTGCCGCGGGCGATTGTGCCCGAGATCGGACAGGTCTCCACGCGCCGGCCGTCGGAGCGGACGAACATTTCCGGCGAAGCCGACACCAGGAATTCGCCCTCGCCCAGATTCATCAGCGCGCCATAGGGCGACGGGTTGATGCGGCACAGCCGCTGAAACACTTCCGCCGGGGAGCGCTCGCAGGGCTCGGCGAAGAGCTGGCCGGGCACCGCCTCGAACAGATCGCCGCGGGCGAACGCCGCGCGCGCGACCTCCACCGTCGCCTGATACTCGCCGGGCGCGTGATCCGCAAAACCTTGCCGATCCGTCTTGACGTAACGGCTCTCGGCGGTCTCGCGCGGCAGGCCCTCGGTCGACTTGCCGTTCCAGGCAAAATCGTAAGTCAGCACCACGCCACGGCCGGTGGCGCGGTCATAGGCGAGCAGCCGATCGGGCACGTACAGCACGATGTCGCGCTGGTCGGCCTCGCGCGGCCGTTTCTGCACGAGGTCCTCGATCTGGAACACGAGGTCGTAGGCGAAGGCGCCGAACAGACCGAGCAGCGGATCCGCATTGGACGAGAAGGCCGCCACGAGGTCGCGCACCAGCGACATCACGCTGGCGCGCCGGGTGCGCTGGTCTTCTTCGATTGGGGCTTCGCCGCGGATGATATGGCCCGCGAGGCGCGCCGCGCTCTTTTCGGTGATGACGATGCAGGGCTCGCGCAGGACGTCGCCGAGGAAGGCGATCAGCACCTCGCCACGCTTGTTCAGCGCTGCTAGCGAGAAGTTCGTGCCTGACGTCTCCAGCGCCAGCGGCGGATCGGAGAAGCCGAGATCGAAACTCTCGTAACGCCCGGGCACGGTTGTGCCCGAGGACAGCACGACGCCGCGGCGGCGGTCGAGCAGATCAATGAGGTCATCGAGGCGGCCGGCATTGCCGGTGAACTGTTCGACCACACGGGTGACCGCAAGCCCGCCACTGGTGCGGTACTCGCTTTTCGCCGGCAGGGAGAAGACTGTCCTGTTCATGTGTTCCTCTTACGAGACTTAACGAGGGAGCGCCACACAGGACAACCGAAGGGACCGTCGCACTGCGATGGCGACCTTCGACGATATTTTAAATGAAATCGCACCGGCCACCTATGAGGAGGTGGGCCACCATAGACAGGATGGGCGGGCAACGGTGCTCATAACCCGCTAAACACCACCCGGCGGGAGCGATGTCAAGGGATGGGCGCGGCCGGCGGCCTGCTCAAAAACCCATCTTTGGGGTTTGAAGGCCTGCGAATTCGCGTAAGTTTGATGCCCAAGAAGGGCAGGCCAACCGCCCCGATGGACAACAAGGGAGGCGCATATGGGGCTATTGGGTCTCGGATATGCCGGGTTCGGCGCGGCCGAGCTCGACGACTGGCGGGAATTCGGCACCACGCTCGTCGGCCTGCAGGCGGTCGAGCGCGGCAACTCCCTGCTCGCCTTCCGGATGGACGATCGCAAACAACGCATCGTGATCGATCGCGCCGCTCCGGAAGGATCGCGCTTCTTCGGCTGGGAGGTGACGGATGCGGCGGCACTGGATGAGCTCGCCGCCCGGCTCGAGCAAGCCGGCGTCGCGGTGACCGCCGAGCCGCAAGCGCTCGCCGATGCAAGGCATGTGCGCGGCCTGATCTCCTTCCAGGATCCCGAAGGCAACCGGCTGGAAGCGTTTTATGGCGCCGAGATCGATGCCATGCCGTTCAAGCCGGGCCGCGCGATATCGGGCTTCCGCACCGGACCGCTCGGGCTCGGGCACGCCGTGCTGACGGTCGAGCGCGTCGATCCGATGCTGGCGTTCTATGTCGACGTGCTCGGCTTCGGGCTTTCCGACTACATTCTGAAGCCGTTTCGCGCCTATTTCTTCCACGTCAACCCGCGCCATCATAGTCTGGCGCTGATCGAGACCGGGAAGAGCGGCATGCATCATCTGATGGTCGAGATGTTTTCGCTCGACGATGTTGGGCAAGCTTACGACGTGGCGCTGAGCCAGCCCGATCGCATCGGCACCTCGCTCGGCCGCCACACCAACGACTTCATGACCTCGTTCTACGCGAGGACGCCGTCATCCTTCATGATCGAATGCGGCTGGGGTGGCCGCGAGATCGATCCGGCGACGTGGCAGCCTCACGAGATGCAGGACGGTCCGAGCCTGTGGGGTCATGAGCGCGTCTGGCTGCCGGCTAGGGACCGCGAGCTCGCCCGCGAGATGCGGATGCACGCCGCCGCCCAAGGCCGCCGCGCGCCGGTGCAGGTGATGCAGGGCAATTACAAGCTGATGTCGGGCACCTGCCCGTGGTGGGACGGGATCCGCAAAGGAACGGTCTGACAATCGTCTCTCGGATTCCGGTTACCGATAACACCCCTGTTCGATCTCTTCGAGCAGATCGCGGGCCTTCGGCTCCCAGTCGAGCTGCCGCCGCGCACGCACGCCTCGCACCCGGCTGTTCGAGCCCATCGTGTCCTCGGCGACGCCCTCCCCCCATTCGGAGGCAGCCTCTTCCATCGACATCGCCGACGGCGGCCGATCAAACCCCAGCATGGTATTGATGGCCTCGCAGATTTCGCGCATCGAGTTCTCGCCGTTCTCGGCGAAATAGAAAGCCCCGGCCGGGGCCTTCTCGATGGCGAGCGCGTAGAGCGTCACCAGGTCGTCGATGTGGACGTTTGACCAGACGTTCTCGCCGGGCCCGGCATGGGCCGCACAACCACGCTTTCTGGCAAGGGAGATGAGCAGGGGGACCTGCATGCTGTGCGGTTCGGCGCCATGACCGAGACCGTAGATCAGGCTCGGACAGATGATGACCGGATGGCTACCCTTCTCGCGGTGAGAGAGAATGTATTCGTTGAGCGCAACCCGTGCTGCGCGGGCTGGCGACGGGGTGATCGGCGTATCTTCGTCGAAGATCTCGTCGGATCGGTGGCCCTTGGCACGCGTGCCGACAATGCTCGATCCGGAGGTATGTATAAACAGCTTGCCCGTTCCAGCCAGAGCGCCGGTCAGGGCAACGACGGCACCCTTGTGATCGGCACTGGCCGCATTGATAACGATGTCAGCGGCTTGCGCCGCTTGCACCAGACATTCCTTGTCATCCAGCGTTCCGAACAGCGGCTGGATGCCGTGGATGCGAACCGCATCGGCTTTTTCCGGGGAGCGAACCAGCCCGGTCACATGATGTCCGGCGGCGACAAGATGAGCCGCAACCGATCCGCCGATATAGCCCGATGCGCCCGTGCAAAAGACTTTCATCCCGGTCTCTCCACCGAGGAGTTCGCGGTCGGTGAGGGCCTCGCCGCCTCATCGCTCCGCCCTCTTTTCCGACAAGCGGACGGGCAAGATCAGCCCAGATGTTTCTTGAAGAACTCCGTTGCCCTTCCCCAGGCGAGTTCGGCGGCCTGGCGGTCATGGACCGACATGCGCTGCTCGTTGACGAAGGCGTGCTCGGCGTCATAACGGAACAGCTCGAGCGACTTGCCGGCGGCCTTCATGGCCTTCTCGAAGGCGTCGACCAGTTGCGGCGTGCACCAATCGTCCTTGTTGGCGAAATGCGCCTGCAGCGGGATCTTCACGTCGGCCGGCTTTGCCGCCTGCTCCGGCGGGATGCCGTAGAACACGACACCGGCAGTCAGTTCCGGAATCTTGGTGGCGCCGATGATGGTCACCGCGCCGCCGAGGCAGAAGCCGGTGAGGCCGACCTTGGCGCCGTTCCGCGCCAGGTATTGCGCGGCGCCGCGCACGGTCTGCGTGGTGGCGTCCATGAAGTCGAGCGAGTTCATCTCGCGACCCGCGGCATCGGTGTCGTGATACGGCACCACCGTACCCTTATAGAGATCAGGCGCCAGCGCGTCGAAGCCGGCGCGCGCGAAACGGTCGCACATGCCCTTGATCTGGTCCTGCAGGCCCCACCATTCCTGGATCACGACCACGCCCGGTGCATCGCCGCGCGCCGCGTTGGCGAGGTAACCGTTGGCGTCCTTGCCGTCCGGACGTTTGAAGGTGATGGTGGTGCCCATGAATTCCTCCGGAATGTTTAGGGGGAGATTGGCGGCCATTGTGGCGGCTCACCGCGCGTGACGCAATCGCGGCAGCAAAAAAGCCCCCGCGGGGGCTTTTTCAAATCACGTTGCCGAAAGCGCGATCAGTGGGCGTTGGCCCAGACCTTCTTCTTGGTGAAGTACATCAGGATCGAGAACAGGATCAGGAACACGAACACCTGAAGCCCGAGCCGCTTGCGCGCTTCCATATGTGGCTCCGCGGTCCACATCAAGAAGGTCGTGACGTCGTGGGCATATTGCGCGACCGTGGTCGGCGAACCGTCGGTGTAGGCGACCTGACCGTCGCTCAGCGGCTTCGGCATCTTGATGGCGTGGCCCGGGAAGTACTTGTTGTAGTAGGAGCCCTCGGGGATGGTCACGCCGGCCGGCGGATTCTCCTCAAAACCCTGCAGGATCGCATCAACGTAATCCGGGCCCTGCTCCTGATACTGGGTGAAGAAGTCGATCAGGAACAGGGGGAAGCCGCGCTTGTAGGAACGGGCCTTGGTGATCAGCGACAGGTCCGGCGGAGCCGCACCACCGTTGGCCGCACGGGCCGCCTGCTCGTTCGGGAACGGCGACGGGAAGTAGTCGGCCGGCCGGCCCGGACGCTCGAACATCTCGCCCTGGTCGTTCGGGCCGTCCTTGATCTTGTATTCGGAGGCGAACGCGGCGGCCTGGGCCGTCGAATAGCCGGGGCCGCCGGGATCGGCGAGGTTGCGGAACGCGACGAAGGACAGGCTGTGGCAGGTCGCGCAGACCTCCTTGTACACCTGCAACCCGCGCTGCACCGCGCCGCGGTCAAACTTGCCAAAAGGGCCTGAGAACGACCATTTCTGCGCCGGCGGTGCGACCTCGCCCCCCTCGGCCTTGGCGCTTTGCGCGCCGCCGACCAAGAGCCCGCCTGCAATCATGATTGCGATCACGGTCGAGACCATCGGCGCGGCCTTGCTGCCCGTCTTCGCCAACACGTCGTCGGCGATCGAGTTCGGTACCGGCCTCGGCGTCTCGATCCGCGAGAGCAGCGGCAGCACGATCAGGAAGTACGCGAAGTAGCAGACCGTCAGGATGCGGCCGGCGATCACATAGATGCCTTCCGGCGGCTGCGCGCCGAGATAGCCGAGCAGGACGCAGACGACGACGAACATCCAGAAGAACTGCTTGGCCAGCGGACGGTACTTCGACGACCTGGTCTTGGCACTGTCGAGCCAGGGCAGGAAGCAGAGGATGATGATCGCCGAGAACATCGCGATCACACCCGCAAGCTTGTTCGGGATCGAACGCAGGATGGCGTAGAACGGCAGGTAATACCATTCCGGCACGATATGCGCCGGCGTCACGCCGGGATTCGCCGGAACGTAGTTCTCGGCATCGCCGAGATAGTTCGGCATGTAGAAGATGAACCAGGAATAGAAGATCAGGAAGCAGGAGACGCCGAACAGGTCCTTGATCGTCGCGTAGGGCGTGAAGGCGACCGTGTCCTTCTCGGTCTTGGCCTCAACGCCGGCCGGGTTGTTCTGACCCGCCACATGCAGCGCCCAGACGTGCAGCACGACGACGCCGGCGATCACGAAGGGCAACAGATAGTGCAGCGAGAAGAAGCGGTTCAGCGTCGGGTTGCCGACGGCGTAGCCGCCCCACAACAGCGTCACGATGCTCTCGCCGAAATAGGGCACGGCGGAGAACAGGTTGGTGATGACGGTGGCGCCCCAGAAGCTCATCTGGCCCCACGGCAGCACGTAACCCATGAAGCCGGTCGCCATCATCAAGAGATAGATGATGACGCCGAGGATCCACAGCACCTCGCGCGGCTCCTTGTACGACCCGTAGTAAAGGCCGCGGAACATGTGGATGTAGACGGCGAAGAAGAACATCGACGCGCCGCAGGCGTGCATGTTGCGGAGCAGCCAGCCGTAGTTGACGTCACGCACGATCAGCTCGACCGAGCGGAAGGCAAGATCGGCATGCGGCGTATAGTGCATCGCCAGGATCACGCCGGTCAGGATCTGCACCGCCAGCATCATCGAGAGAATGGCGCCGAAGGTCCACCAATAGTTCAGGTTGCGCGGCGTAGGATAGGCCACGAAGGAGGAGTGCATGAGGCCGAAGATCGGCAGTCGCCGCTCGATCCACCTCAAGGCGGGATTGGTCGGCTGAAAATCGGATGGTCCGCTCATTGATGCGATCCTGAGAAGTAAAGACGACGCGATCGGTCGAAGCCTCGGGCTGGGCCGAGACTTAGCCGATCTGGATTTTGGTGTCGGAAACGAACTGATACGGCGGCACCGCCAGATTGGCGGGCGCAGGCCCCTGGCGGATACGACCGGAGGTGTCGTATTGCGAGCCATGGCAGGGGCAGAAAAATCCGTCGTAATTGCCCTCATGGGCGATCGGGATACATCCGAGATGGGTGCAGATGCCGATCACGACCAGCCATTGGTCATGGCCGGACTTGACCCGGGCCTCATCGGTCTGCGGATCGGGCAGGCTCGAGAGCGGAACGCTGCGCGCCTCGTCGATCTGCTTCTTGGTGCGGTGGCTGATATAGATCGGCTTGCCGCGCCAGAACACCTTGATGTCCTGCCCCTCGGCGATCGGCGCCAGATCGACCTCGATCGGCGCACCAGCGGCGATGGTCGCCGCGTCCGGATTCATCTGGTCGATGAGCGGCCAAACCGTCGCCGCTACACCCACCGCAGCAGCAGCACCCGTTGCAACATAAAGGAAATCACGGCGTGTCGGATGGTCCGCCGAAGACGCTGTCGTCACGATTCCAAGCCCTTTCCTTGTCTGCAGCCGGTGGAACCGCCCCGGTGGCGCCCATTGCAACCGGGAGGTCTGCCGGCGCCCGCGGCCCCCCGCGGCGGCAGAAAACCACTATCCCTCCTCCCTACTGGCGGAATAGCAGTCCAGAATCGTTCTATTGGCACCCTTGCCGGACGAGCGCAAGCCCGCTATCGGCTCGCAGGCGTGCAATGCACTAAATGAGCGACGAACGTTGTTTTCTTGAGACATTTCGTCGGTACCTAACCCAGCGCCACGGCCATGCAGATCGCGCTCTTCCAGCCCGATATCCCACAGAACACCGGCACCATCCTGCGGCTGTGCGCCTGCCTGGATGTGGCGGCCCATATCATCGAGCCGGCAGGCTTCCCGACCTCCGACCGGCATTTCCGCCGGGCGGGAATGGACTATCTCGACCAGGTCCGTTTGATGCGCCATGATTCCTGGACGAAATTCGAGGAATGGCGCCGCGAGGCAGGCTGTCGGCTGATCCTGTTGACGACCAAGGTCGCCGGTTCCTACCTCGATTTTCGCTATGCCGCTTCCGATATACTGCTCTTCGGGCGCGAATCCGCTGGGGTCACCGACGCGGTGGTGGCGGCGGCCGATGCGCGGCTGGTGATCCCGATCAAGCCGCCCATGCGCTCGCTCAATGTCGCGATGTCAGCGGCGATGGCGATCGGCGAGGCCTTGCGGCAGACCCGCAGCCTGAGCTGAAGGAGATTCCGTGAGCTACGCGGTCAAGGAGATTTTTCTGACCCTGCAGGGCGAAGGCGCGCATGCCGGCCGTGCGTCGGTGTTCTGCCGCTTTGCCGGCTGCAACCTCTGGAGCGGCCGCGAGCAGGACCGCGCCAGCGCAACCTGCCAATTCTGCGACACCGATTTTGTCGGCACCGACGGCACACTCGGCGGCCGCTATGCGAGTGCCGCCGCACTTGCCGACATCATCGCCGCGCAATGGACGGGCGATAATGTCGGCCGCTATGTCGTGCTGACCGGTGGCGAGCCGCTGCTGCAGGTCGACGCCGAGCTGATCGACGCGCTGCATGCGCACGGCTTTGCCATCGGCGTCGAGACCAATGGCACAATCACACCGCCGGACGGGCTGGACTGGGTCTGCGTCAGCCCGAAGGCGGGCGCGGAACTCGCGGTGCGGAAGGGGAATGAGTTGAAGCTGGTCTATCCGCAGCAGGATGCCGCGCCGGAGCGCTTTGTCGATCTCGATTTCGAACGCTTCTCGCTACAGCCGATGGATGGGCCTGATGCGCTTCAAAACACCGCGCGCGCGGTCGAGTATTGCTTGCAACACCCGCAATGGCGGCTGAGCGTGCAGACGCACAAGACGCTGGGCATCAGATAGGAGTTGGACTTTCAGGATGTGGGAATTGACGAAATCGTTCCGCTTCGAGGCGGCGCATGCGCTCTCCGGAACGACCCTTGGCGCGAGCAGCCAGGAGATCCATGGCCATTCGTTTCGTGCGGAAGTGACGGTGCGCGGGACACCGGACCCAGCGACCGGGATGGTGCTTGACCTCGGCCTCCTCGAACGCCGCATCGCCGAGGTGCAGAAGACGCTCGACCATAAGTTCCTCAACAAGATCGAGGCGCTTGGACTGCCCACCCTTGAAAACCTGTCGCGATTCATCTTCGAACGGGTGCAGCATGCGGGCAAGGTCACCCGCGTCAGCGTGCACCGCGACAGTTGCAACGAGAGCTGCACCTATTTCGGACCGGAAGCTTGAGCATGGACAAATCCGCCATCGAACAGCGCAAGGCGCGCGCGAAAACCTGGTTTGAAATACTGCGCGACGATATCTGCGCGGCCTTTGAGCGGCTGGAGGATGACGCGCCTGCTTGGCTCTATCCAGGCGAAGCCGGGCGCTTCGTGCGCACGCCGTGGGAACGCACCGATCACACCGGCAAGCCCGGCGGCGGCGGTGTGATGGCGATGATGCGTGGGCGCTTGTTCGAGAAGGTCGGCGTGCACTGTTCGACCGTGCATGGCGAGTTCGCTCCCGAATTCCGCGCCCAGATCCCGGGCGCGGCGGATGATCCGCGCTTCTGGGCCTCGGGCATCTCGCTGATCGCGCATCTGCACAATCCGAACGTGCCGGCGGTGCATATGAACACCCGCTTCGTCGTCACCACCAAGGCGTGGTTCGGCGGCGGCGCCGACCTCACGCCGGTGCTGGACCGGCGGCGCACGCAGGACGATCCGGATGCGCTCGCCTTCCATGCCGCGATGCAGTCGGCCTGCGATGCGCATGCGCGGATCGCGCCGTATGAAAAATACAAGAAATGGTGCGACGACTATTTCTACCTGCCGCACCGCAAGGAGGCGCGCGGCATCGGCGGCATCTTCTACGATTGGCACGACAGCGGCGACTGGGACGCCGACCTCGCCTTCACCCAGGATGTCGGTCGCGCGTTCCTGAAGATCTATCCCGAACTGGTCAGGAGCAATTTTGCGACGGCATGGACCGCCGACGATCGCGAGGAGCAACTGGTCCGGCGCGGCCGCTATGTCGAGTTCAATCTGCTCTACGACCGCGGCACGATTTTCGGCCTGAAGACCGGCGGCAATGTCGACTCGATCCTGTCGTCGATGCCGCCGCATGCGAAATGGCCGTGAGATCGCCATCGTGACCAAACTCCCCCGCGCCATGCTGATCGACATGGACGACACCATCCTGTCGGCCTATGCCCGGCCCGAGATCGCCTGGAACACGATCGCGGCCGAATTCGCCGATGAGTTGGCGCCACTGGATCCGCCGGTCGTTGCCGCCGCGATCCTCGCTTTCGCCCGGAAATTCTGGTCCACGGCGGAGCCGATCTGGCGCCTGAAACTTGAGGAAGCGCGCCGCGAAACGGTCAGGGGCGGCTTCGCCACGCTTCGTGCAAGCGGCCACCCGCCCCTTTCAGACGACCTCGCGGTCCGGATCGCCGACCGCTTCACGACGTTTCGCGAGGAAAGCATCTTTATCTTTCCCGGCGCGCACGACGCCATAGACGGGCTGCGGTCGCTTGGCATCAAGCTCGCGCTTGTCACCAACGGCGCTGCGCTGATGCAACGCGCCAAGATCGAGCGCTTCGCACTGACGCACCGCTTCGATCACATCCAGATCGAAGGCGAGCACGGCTTCGGCAAGCCGGAAGAGCGCGCTTATCTGCACGCCATGGATGCGCTCGGCGTCAGCGCAGCGGACACCTGGATGATCGGCGACAATCTGGAATGGGAGGTCGTCGCACCGCAACGGCTCGGCATTTACGCGATCTGGATCGACGTGCACGGGGATGGTCTTCCCACGGGATCGACCGTCAGGCCGAATCGCATCATCCGCTCCCTGACGGAACTGCTTCCCGGCGCAGACCGGTAACGGCGCCCGCGCTTCGCCGCGCAGATCAATCCCCGTCAAAATCCTGTGGGGACGTTCCTTCGTGATCGGACTGTCATGACAGCTCTGTAACGTGCCGGCGCGTCGATCAACGCGAAGGATGGGTGGACCATGGAACTGAAACCAGGCGATGTGGTGATGCTGAAATCGGGCGGGCACCCGATTACGGTGGCGGAAGTGAACGAGGACTCTGTCGAGTGTGTTTGGATGGGTATCGACGGCGATCTGTTTCGGGAAACGCTTCCCGTTGCCGTCCTCGAAGCCGCCAATCCCGATGACGAGGAAGAGGACGACGACGAGGAAGACGACGACGACGAGGAAGAAGACGAGGACGAAGACGACCGCAAGGGCAAGGTCGCGTAAGTCCCTTCCTGCGATGCGGCCCGGTTCACAAGACCTGGCGGCGTCGGCGAGAAATCTCGTAGCCCGGGTGGAGCGCAGCGCAACCCGGGACAGCTCAATCGATGTTGACGAGCGCTCCCGGGTTACGCTGCGCTTCACCCGGGCTACAGCACTATCTCAGCGCCGATGAGATCATCACGATACCGCCCGTGATCACGGCGATATCCAGGATTGCGGTGTGGACGTGCACGGGCATGCGCTCGACGAACGCTTTCGCCAGGAATGCGCCGGGGATCGCGACCACACCGATCAGGATCGCAAAGGCGAGCACCTGCGCAGTAACCACGCCGGCAAGCCCGAACACCGAAATCTTCACGATGCTGGTCGCCAGCGAGATCACCGCATCGGTTGCGATGACAGCGGCACCGTCGAGGCCGGCCGCCATCAGCAGCGACAGCAGGATCACACCCGAGCCCGCCGTGCCGCCGACCACGACACCGTAACCAACCGCGCCCGCGGCAAGGCCAGTGTCGCCGATCCTGACATCATGGCGCTTGAGCAGCCGCCGCAGCGGCACGCTCAGGATCAGCATGCTGCCGATCACGATCGAAGCACCGGCACCGGAGAGCCGTGTGTAGCCGTACGCACCGAGCGCGGTCGTCAGGATCGCAGCCGCGACCACGATCAGCGCGCGGCGGCGGTCGGCATAGCTGACATAGGCGACGAAGCGGCTCAGATTGGTGAAGATCGAGGAGATCGCGATGATCGGCACCACCGGCTCGGCACCGACCAGCGGCACCAGCACCAACGGCATCAGGGCGCCGGTGCCATAGCCCGCGAGCCCTCCGACGGCCGAAGCGAGCAACGCGACACCGGCGACCAGCAGAAGTCGGAGCACGGAGATATCGGAAAGGCTGGCGAGGATGTTCACAATCGGTGGTCGTGGGTGAAGCGGGCGACGGTCTCATCGGCGATTGCCGAGAGCGCCGTCTGGTCAAGAGGAAACTCCGCGGCGAGCCACGCCTGCTCGGCTTGTGCCAACACATGGCCGAGCGCAGGCCCCTCGGCAATCCCGCGCGAAATGAAATCGGCCGCCTTCAGCGGAAATTTCGGCGCCTGCCAGCGCTGCGGCAGGCGCGCCAGTTCGCGCCAACGAGCAATGTCGCGGCCATCGCTCATCCGCGCCCAGGCCAGCATCATCCGGTCGAGATAGGCCGCCTCACCGAGACGGTAGAGCCAGCGGCGTGCCGCCGCCTCGTCGATGCCGGCGAGCTGCCACCAGCGATCCGCCATCGCTTCCAGCGCCTTCGCCTCGGCATTGGTGAGCCGCAGCTTGGAGGCAACGCGCCTTGCGTCCTCGGTGATGGCAAGCGCCAGCGCACCGAGCCGGCGCACCGCGCTCGCCTCGAGCCCGAGCTCGCGCTCGGCCGCGATCATGACTGCGAACGGCCCGGTATAGCCGACGCTGCCCAGGATCATCTGCAGCAGGCCGCCATCGGCCATCGCGGTGACCGCGGTCACCGCGCCGTCGGCGACCACGAGCTTGAGCACTTCCATGCGCACGCGCTCCGCCGAAAGCTGCGCCAGGCCGGCACGGCCGGCGATGCAGGCAAGATAGCCGGCGCGATTGGGATCGCCGGCGCCGTAGGCCGCATGCATGCGAAAGAAGCGCAGGATGCGCAGGTAGTCTTCGGCGATGCGCTGACCGGGATCGCCGATGAAGCGCACGCGGCGAGCGGCGATATCATCGAGCCCGCCGACATGGTCGTGCACCACGCCGGCTGCATCGACCGAAAGGCCGTTGATGGTGAAGTCGCGCCGCTCGGCATCGCGCGCCCAGTCGCGGCCGAATGCGACTTTGGCCTTGCGGCCATAGGTTTCGGTATCCTCGCGCAGGGTCGTGACCTCGAACGGATGCTTGTCGACGACCAGCGTCACCGTGCCATGCTCGATGCCGGTCGGCACGCTCTTGATTCCTGCGGCCTTGGCGCGGCGCATCACCTCCTCAGGGACTGCCGTGGTCGCGAGATCGATGTCGCCGATCGGCCTGTGCAGCAGCGCGTTGCGCACCGCGCCGCCGACCACACGCGCTTCCTCACCGTCTGCGTTGAGCAGCGCGAGCACGCGTGCCGTGGGTCCCGATCTCAGCCAAGGCGCCTGCTCCAGCGCGCGTGCGTGCGTCATTTCTCAACTCCGGGCACGAGCCTGCCATTCTCGATATGAGCGGGGACATAGGTCGAATTCGGCGGCGCACCAGAGAAATGGGCGAGCAGCACGAAACTGACCACGACCAGCAGCAGCGCACCCAGCACCAGCTTCGCAATCAAAGGCAAAGGCCAGGAAGATTTCGCCAAGACGCCGGAGCGCGTTGCAATGAGGAACACGGCATAGACTGCGAAAGGGATGAGGAAGATTCCGATCTCGGTCAATACCGGACGGATCATGGCAGGTAGATCCGTTCGTACAATACACGCAGGATCCCGGCGGTCGCGCCCCAGATGTAACGTTCGGCAAAGGGCATCGCATAATAGGAGCGCTCGATGCCGCGGAATTCCTTGCTGTGGCGCTGATGGTTCGCCGGGTTCATCAGGAACGAAAGCGGGACCTCGAACGCGTCGACGACTTCACCCTCGTTGATCTTGAGCCTGAAGCCGGGCTTCACCCGCGCCACCGTCGGCAGGATACGAAAACCAAATGCCGTGCCGTAGAGATCGAGATAGCCGAGCGGCTCGATGAAGTCGCGCGTGAGCCCGACTTCCTCATTGGCCTCGCGCAGCGCGGCATCGAGCGGAGAGGCATCCGTCGCGTCGATCTTGCCGCCGGGGAATGAGATCTGGCCGGCATGGCTGCTCAAATGCTCCGAGCGCTGCGTCAGCAGCACCGTCGGCTCATCGCGGTCGACCACCGGGATCAGCACCGCGGCCGGCCGCACCGGCTGTTCGTGCGCGACGATCTCGAGCATGCGGTCATTGCCGGAGTCGCCGGTCCTCGGAATGATGTTCGGATCGACCAGGCCGGGCGGGACGTCGAAATTCAGCCGCGCATGGCTGCGCGCGAAAAACTCCGCCGAGCTGATCGCCGCCGGCTCCGTCTTCAGCATCGGCTCGTTCAAAGCGCGTCCCTCACCTCTTTCGCATCCGCCATCGCGAAGAATGCGCCGCCGGACTCGATTCCGAACATCGGACGACCATCGACCATCCGCTCTTCCCCCATGTCAACCAGATCGTAGTAGAGCGGACGGGTGACCTTGGCCCAGAGATCGGCGCGGACATGCAGATAGGGCATGAGCCCGCCGTCATTGCCCGGCTCGAAACGAAGGCCGTGCGCGGCGTCGCAATCGACCCAGTCGTCGACATTGGTGCGGAACCTGAGCAGCCGCCCGCGCGCGTCCCCATCCTTTTGCATCTCGACCGCAAGGAAGGGCGCATCGTCGACGCGGATGCCGACCTTCTCCACCGGCGTCACCAGGAAATGCTTGCCGTCTTCGCGTTTCAGGATGGTGGAGAACAGCCGCACCAGCGCCGGCCGGCCAATCGGTGTTCCCATATAGTACCATGTGCCGTCGCCGCCGATTCGTATATCGAGATCGCCGCAGAACGGCGGATTCCATAAATGCACGGGTGGAAGGCCCTTGCCGCCGGCCGGATTTGTTTTTGCGGCATTAGTGGCCGCGGCGGTCAATCCTTCGAGGCCCTGACGGCTTGTTTGCCCTTCGTTCGCCATGGTTTGCCTTAAGGTTGAGAGCTTCAATCTGGCACGATTGGTGCACGTTTCTTACGTACATCTTTCAGATGTGCGTAGGTATGCCGTTCTCGCCACATCGTGATGGCGTTCATACCCTGAAAAGCCGCTAAGGTGGGGATAGTTTAATTCAACGAATACATGGCCTTCGCTTATGCTTAGCTTGGGGCCCATGGCGTGACGATGTGAAGGTTGCGCCGTCGATAGGAGCACGGAATGGCTGGTGCAGACAGTGTCGAAAAACTGGAAGACGTGATCGTCCGCTCGGCCGAGCAGGTTGCCGGCCAGATCCGTACGGCGAAAGAGGCGATTTCCACGGTTATTTTCGGCCAGGACCGGGTGATCGAGAATACCTTGGTGACGATCCTTTCCGGCGGGCATGCGCTGCTGATCGGGGTTCCCGGCCTTGCCAAGACCAAGCTCGTGGAGACGCTCGGCATCACGCTCGGCCTCGACACGAAGCGCATCCAGTTCACCCCGGACCTGATGCCGTCGGATATCCTCGGCGCGGAGGTGCTGGACGAGAGCAACACGGGCAAGCGCTCGTTCCGCTTTATCGCGGGTCCGGTATTCGCGCAGCTTCTGATGGCGGATGAGATCAACCGCGCCAGCCCGCGCACCCAATCGGCGCTGCTGCAAGCCATGCAGGAGCAGCACATCACGGTTGCGGGCGCCCGCCATGACCTTCCCAAGCCATTCCATGTGCTGGCGACGCAGAACCCGCTGGAACAGGAAGGCACCTATCCGCTGCCCGAAGCGCAACTCGACCGTTTCCTGATGGAGATCGATGTCGACTACCCCGACCGTGAGGCCGAACGTCGCATCCTGTTCGAAACCACCGGCGCGGAAGAAACGCTGGCGAAGGCTGCGATGAACGCGGAACTGCTGCTCAGCGCGCAACGACTGGTGCGAAGGCTGCCGGTCGGCGATTCCGTCGTCGACGCCATCCTGTCGCTGGTGCGCGCCGCGCGGCCCAACCCGGAAGGCGAGAAGCTGATCGCCTGGGGACCGGGCCCACGCGCCAGCCAGGCCTTGATGCTCGCCGTCCGCGCCCGCGCCCTGCTCGACGGGCGGCTCGCGCCCTCGATCGACGACGTGCTCGATCTCGCCGAACCCGTGCTCAAGCACCGCATGGCGCTGACGTTCACTGCGCGCGCCGAAGGCCGCACTATTCCTGACGTGATCAAGCAATTGAAGACGCGGATCGCTTAATGGCCGCGGAGAACAAGCGCCTGGACGAGGAGATCCTCGCAGTCCGACGTGCCGACGGCGAAAGCCGATCGCTCGCCGCGTCGCTGCCGCGCCTGGTGCTCGAGGCCCGCCGCATTGCCAACAACGTCATCCATGGCTTGCACGGCCGCCGCCGCGCAGGCGCCGGCGAGAGCTTCTGGCAATATCGCCGCTTCGTCTCCGGCGAGCCGTCGCAGAATGTCGACTGGCGGCGCTCGGCGCGCGACGATCACCTCTACGTCCGCGAGCAGGAGTGGGAGGCGGCGCACACTGTCTGGATCTGGCCCGACCGCTCGCCGTCGATGGCGTTCGCGTCCAAGCAGGCGCGCGATTCCAAGCTCGAGCGCGGCCTGATCGTCGCCTTTGCGCTGGCCGAGTTATTGGTCGCCGGCGGCGAACGCGTCGGCATTCCCGGCCTGATGAACCCGACCGCGAGCCGCACGGTCATCGACAAGATGGCGCAGGCGATGCTGCATGACGATGCGACCCGCGCCAGCCTGCCGCCGTCCTTCGTGCCGTCGGCACTTTCCGAGATCGTGGTGCTGTCGGACTTCTGGTCGCCGATTTCGGAAATCCGAACCACGCTCGCCGGGCTGTCGGCCTCGGGCGCGCACGGCACGGTGATCCAGGTCGTCGATCCCGCCGAGGAAACCTTCCCCTATTCCGGCCGCGTTGAATTCGTCGAACCCGAAGCGGGCACTGCGATTACCGCGGGCCGCGCCGAGAGCTGGGCCAGCGACTATGTCGCGCGCGTCGCGCTGCATCGTGACGAGATCCGCGCCGAGACCAACCGGCTCGACTGGTTGTTCTCGACCCATACCACCAGCCGTTCCGCGGCGGAGCTGCTATTGTTCCTGCATAACGGCATGACGGTGAGCAAGGCCAGCGTACGGTCCACCGTCAAAGTGGGGCTCGGCGCATGATCGCAGGCCTGCCGCTGTCCTTTGCCGAACCGATGCTGCTGCTCGGCCTTCTGAGCCTGCCGGCCCTTTGGTGGCTGCTCCGCGTGATGCCGCCACGGCCGCGGCGTATCGAATTTCCGCCGACCAGATTGCTGTTCGACATCCAGCCCAGGGAAGAAACGCCCTCGCGCACGCCATGGTGGCTGACGCTGCTGCGCCTCCTCGCCGCCGCGCTCGTCATCTTCGCCGCGGCCGGGCCGATCTGGAATCCGCAGACCGGGCTTGCATCCTCCAAGGCGCCGCTCGTGATCCTGCTCGACGACGGCTGGAGCTCGGCCTCGAGCTGGGATGCCCGGATCAGGGCCGCCGACGAACTGATCGCCAGTGCGGACAATGACCGCCGCGGCGTAGCGCTGGTGCCGCTGTCGGAGCCCGCGCGCGACATCACGCTGATGCCGGCCGGCACCGCGCGCGTCGCGCTGCGGCAGCTCGCGCCAAAGCCCTATTCGATCGATCGCGTCGACACGCTGCCGGTCATCGATCGGTTCCTGAAAGCCACTGGCGATGCCGAGATCGCCTGGCTGTCCGACGGCGTCGACACCGGGCGCGGCACAGAATTCACCGAAGGGCTCGGCAAGCTGGTCGAAAACCGCACGCTGACGATCTACGAGGGCGGTGCGCCGTCCGCGCAGGCGCTCGTTGCCGCCGAGAACGCCGCGGCCAAGATGACCGTGAAGGTCCTGCGCACCGAGACCGGCATCACTTCCGGGACGGTTCGCGCGCTGGATGCCAAGGGCTCGCCGATCGGCGAGGCGCGCTACGCCTTCGCCCCGCAGGATCGCGAGACCGAGGCATCGTTCGATCTCCCGGTCGAACTGCGCAACGACATCGCCCGGCTGGAGATATCAGGCGAGCGCTCCGCCGGCGCGGTGCAGCTCCTCGACAAGAGGTGGCGGCGCCGTGCGGTCGGCATCGTCTCCGGCGCGACCAACGACACCGCGCAGCCGCTGCTCGCCTCAACCTTCTACCTTTCCCGCGCATTGTCGCCATTCGCCGATGTGCGTCTTGGCGACCGCGGCGCGCCTCAGCAGGCGATCGCCCAATTCCTCGACCAGCGGCTGCCGATGATCGTGATGGCCGATGTCGGCACGCTGTCGCCGGATATCCGCGAGCGGCTGAATGCCTGGATCGACCAGGGCGGCGTGCTGGTGCGTTTCGCCGGCCCACGGCTGGCGCAAGCCGATGACGATCTGGTGCCGGTGAAGCTGCGCCGCGGTGGCCGCGTCCTCGGCGGCAGCCTGACCTGGGAGAAGCCACAGCATCTAGCGTCGTTCACGGCCGAGGGCCCGTTCGCCGGTCTTCCAGTGCCGAAGGACGTTACCGTGAGCCGGCAGGTGCTGGCCGAGCCGGATGCCGTGCTCGCCACCAAGAGCTGGGCGTCGCTGGAAGACGGCACGCCGCTCGTCACCGGCGAGCATCGCGGCAAGGGCGTGGTCAGCCTGTTCCACGTCGGCGCGGACTCGCGCTGGTCGGACCTGCCGATGTCCGGCACTTTCGTCGAGATGCTGCGGCGGCTGGTCGACATGTCCGGCTACACCTCGACGCCTGGTGCTGGAGTGGCTGGCGAAGCCAAGGCCGAGACCGTGGCGCCGCTCCGCACGCTGGATGGCTTTGGCGCGTTCGGTCCGCCGCCGTCGACCGCCAAACCAATGCTGGCCGACTATCGCGACCGCGCGACACCGGATCACCCGCCCGGCCTCTACGGCCCGGCTGACGCCCCGATCGCCGTCAACACGCTGGCGACCGCCGACCGCATCGCCCCGCTCGACACGTCTGCCCTGCGTGCGCGGCGGGCGAGCTACACCAATGCCGAGCCACGCGACCTCCGCGGCATCCTGCTGTCATCGGCGCTCGGCCTGTTCCTGCTCGATGCCATCGTGGTAGCCATGCTCGGCGCCGGCCTTGCCGCGTTGTGGCGGCGGCGCGCCGCACCTGCGGCGCTGGCGCTCGCCTTCCTGCTGGCATCGATCGCTCCGTCCGCCACGCGCGCCGAGAACAGCGACGACTTCGCCATGAAGGCGGTTTCGCAGACGCGGCTGGCTTATGTCGTCACCGGCAATGCCGACGTCGACTCCATCGTGAAAGCCGGCATGTCCGGGCTGACACTGTTCCTGGCGCAACGCACCGCGCTGGAAGCCGGCGATCCCGTCGGCGTCGACCCCGCGCGCGACGAACTCGCCTTCTTCCCGCTGATCTACTGGCCGATCGTGCCCGGCGCGCCAAAGCCTCCGCAGGACGCAATCAACAAGATCGACGCCTATATGAAGCAGGGCGGCACCGTGCTGTTCGACACCCGCGACGCCGTCGAGGCGCCGCCCGGCGACAATGGCGGCTCGCAGACGCCGGGCATGCAGGCGCTGCGCGAGATCCTGTCCTCGCTCGACGTGCCCGAGCTCAAGCCGGTGCCGCGTGAGCACGTGCTGACCAAGACGTTCTACCTGTTGCGCGACTTCCCCGGCCGCTTCACTTCGGGCCAGACCTGGGTCGAGACATTGCCGCGCGAAGACGATGACGAGGCCGCACAGCGCCCCGCCCGCGGCGGCGACGGCGTCTCGCCGATCATCATCACCTCCAACGATCTCGCCGGCGCCTGGGCGATCCGGCCCGACGGCCAGGCGATGTTGCCGCTCACCCCCGGCGAGCCGCGCCAGCGCGAATTCGCCTTCCGCGCCGGCGTCAACATCGTGATGTATACGCTGACCGGCAACTACAAGGCCGACCAGGTGCACGCGCCGGCCCTGATCGAGCGGCTGGGACAATGATACGCTGGGACATTCACCACGCACACGCCGTCATGGCCGGGCTTGTCCCGGCCATCCACGCCTCGCCGCTCGGCACGAAGAACGTGGATGCCCGGGACAAGCCCGGGCATGACGATGCGGATAGGTTCGCATTATGAATTACGGCATTGCCTTCACGCCGCTGGTGCCCTCGCTCGTGCTGTGGATCGGCCTTGCGGCGATCGTCGTCATAGCGGCGCTTCTCCTGCTGTCACGCACGCGCGGCGCATGGATACGCGTCGCGGCGCTGGCGCTGATTCTGCTCGCGCTTGCCAACCCCTCCTTCACCCGCGAGGACCGTGAACCCTTATCCTCGGTCGCCGCCGTCGTGATCGACAAGAGCCCGAGCCAGAATTTCGGCACGCGCAACCAGGAGACCGCGAAGGCGCAGGAGGCCTTGGTCGACAGCCTGAAGAAGATCAAGGGCCTGGAAGTGCGCGTCGTCGACGCCGGCCAGGCCGACGGCGAGACCGACGGCACCAAGCTGTTCGGCGCATTGTCCTCCGCATTATCGGACGTTCCGGTCGACCGTGTCGCCGGTGCCTTCCTGATCACCGACGGCCGTGTGCACGACATCCCGGCCAATGCCGCCGGCCTCGGCTTCCAGGCGCCGGTGCACGCGCTGATCACCGGACGCAAGGACGAGCGTGATCGACGGATTGCAATTTCGGCCGCGCCGCGCTTCGGCATCGTCGGCCAGACCCAGACCATCACCTACCGGCTCGACGATCAGGGCGTGACTGGCCAGAGCGCCAGGATCACCGTGCGGCGCGACGGCGAGGTGATCAACGAGCGCACGCTGCAGAGCGGCCAGACCGCCAATGTCGACATCGACATCAAGCATGCCGGACCCAATATCGTCGAGATCGAGGCATCTCCGCTCGAGAATGAACTGACGCTGGTCAACAACCGCGCGGTGGTTGCGATTGACGGCGTGCGCGACAAGCTGCGTGTGCTGCTCGTCTCGGGTGAGCCGCATTCCGGCGAGCGCACTTGGCGTAACCTGCTGAAGTCCGACGCCAGCGTCGACCTCGTGCATTTCACCATTTTGCGTCCGCCGGAAAAGCAGGACGGCACGCCGATCAATGAATTGTCGCTGATCGCGTTTCCGACCCGCGAGCTGTTCCAGCAGAAGATCAACGAGTTCCAGCTCATCATCTTCGACCGCTATGCCCGCCAGGGCGTGCTGCCGATCGCCTATTTCGACAATATCGCGCGCTACGTCCGCGCGGGGGGCGCGGTGCTGGTCTCCGCCGGTCCGGACTATGCATCCACCACCAGCATCTGGCGTACGCCGCTCGACTCGGTACTCCCGGCCGAACCCGTCGGCGTCACCGAGAAGCCGTTCTATGCACATCTCTCCGACGCCGGAAAGCGCCACCCGGTGACGCGCGGGCTGGAAGGCTCGAACAGCGAGCCGCCGCATTGGAGCCGCTTCTTCCGTACCGTCGACACGCGCAACGCCATCGGTCAGCCCGTGATGACCGGCGCCGACGGCAAGCCTCTGCTGCTGCTGTCGCGCTTCGGCGAGGGCCGCGTCGCGCTACTGCTCTCCGACCACATCTGGCTGTGGGCGCGCGGCTATGAGGGCGGCGGTCCGCATCTCGACCTGCTCAGGCGGATGTCGCACTGGCTGATGAAGCAGCCCGATCTGGACGAGGAAGCGTTGCGGCTGCAGCTCCAGGGCCGCGATCTCTCCGTGGTGCGCCAGACCATGGGCGACAGCGTCCCGCCGATCACCGTGACCTCGCCAAGCGGCGCCACGCGCGAGATGACGCTGACCCAGGGCGAGCCGGGCGAATGGAAGGCGACGCTGCCCGCCAACGAGCTCGGCCTGTGGCAGGCGACCGACAGCACGCTGAAGGCGCTGGTCAATGTCGGTCCGACCAACCCGAAGGAATTCTCGGAAGTGACCTCCACGACCGAGATGCTGAAGCCGCTGGCGCAGGCAACAGGCGGCGACGCCCGCCGCGTGGTCGACGGCAGCAGCCTCGACATGCCCCGCATCGTGCCGGTCCGTGCGTCGAGCGTGTTCCGCGGCGAGGGCTGGATGGGCGTCAGGATGCGCGACGCCAGCGTCGTCAAGGGCGTCGGCGTGCTGCCGATGTTCGCAGGGCTGATTGGCCTGTTGCTGCTGCTCGGCGCCTTCGCCGCGACGTGGCTCCGCGAGGGGCGGTAGGCGAAATCGGCCACGGTCTCCCCTCATCCCGAGGAGCCGCGAAGCGGCGTCTCGAGGGATGGGCTCCGAGTGAGATCAGGGCCTCATGTTCGAGACGGCGCTATGCGCCTCCTCGCCATGAGGGTCTATCGTCCGCGCCGTTGCAACAATCACACAGCCTCAACTGATCGCGCGACGCTCGCCCGAGCCGCGGTTGACACCGCCATCTCCTTCCGATGTTATAATGTAACATCGGGCGGTCAGGGTAGGCCGTCCCCCGGGGGTGGGCATAGATTCGTGAAGTGGATTCGAAAACACGTCAAACTTGGCGCGCGGCTGGCGCTGTTCGCGCTCGCCGTCCAGTTTGTGCTGTCGTTCGGCCACTTCCATCCGGCGCAGGCCGCTCCCGCTCTCCAGACCGTGACATCGCAGACCGACTTCCTTCGTGCCGCGGACCTCGTGGTCACGGATGCGGCGAGCCTGTCCGCGCCCCAGCAACAATCTCCGCACCAGGATAACCATCAGCAGCCCGCCGACGGCTGCGCCATCTGCGCGGTCATCACGATGGCGCACGGCATGCTGTTCGCAACGTCTCCGGTGCTGTTGCTGCCGCAGGCGATCGAACTTCTCCAGCTCACCACCGAAGCCGGCTTCGCCTATCTCGGCACCGCCCATCGAGCGTTCCAGTCGCGCGCGCCACCCCTCTCCTGATCGATTGACCGAACCGCCTTCGCACGCCCGCTGCTCAAGCGAGATGCGAAGCACATCGCAATCGGGTCCGTCGGCGCGGCCGACGACATCAGGATCAGGAAAATGGGATTCAAGAAAAAACGAGCTTTCCACATCGGTGGAGCAAGCTGGCTGGTACTATGCGCGCTCGGCAGCGGCGCGATCGCTCAGGATGCACCCGCAGCGGCGCCGGCAACGCAACTGCCTGACATCAACGTGACGGCACCAAGTCCGATCGTGCGGCGCCACCGGGCCGTTGCTCCGGCGCGCGCCCCCGTTCGCGCCGCGCGCAGCACGCCCGGTCGCAATCGCGAGCGCGTAGCCCAACAACCGCAGCCCGCGCCGGCCGCGCCGCCAGCGCCACAGCAAGGGGTGCTGCAGGTCGTGACCGATCAGTTTGCAACGGTCACCGTGGTGCCGAACGAGGAAATTCGCCGCGAGGGCACCGCACAGCTCGGTGACCTCCTGTTTTCCAAACCGGGCATCACCGGCTCAACCTTTGCGCCGGGCGCTTCGAGCCGGCCGATTATCCGCGGTCTCGACGTCAATCGCGTTGGGATCATCGAGAACGGCAATAACGCCGGCGGCGCCTCGGATCTCGGTGAGGATCATTACGTGCCGGTTGATCCGCTCGCCACCAACCAGGTCGAGGTCATTCGTGGTCCGGCGGCGATGCGTTACGGCTCGACTTCGATCGGAGGCATCGTCAGCGCGACCAACAACCGCATTCCCGACGCCCTTCCCTCATGCGCGGCCCCGCCGTTCCAAAGCTACGGCCTGCCGGCGAAAGCGCCGCTGGCCGGCGCGCCTTCGTCACCTTGCGTGAACGTCGAGACGCGAACAGCGGTGAACTCCGCCGACCGTGGCGTCGACGGCGGCATCCTGCTCGATACCGGCGCAGGCAATTTCGCTTTTCACGCCGACGCCTTTGGTCGCAAGGCCGGCGATTACGACATCCCGAGCTATCCCTACTTGTTCGACCACTCGAGACCGGTGAACTACCGCCAGCCGAACTCGGCCATGCAGGCGGATGGTGCCTCGATCGGCGGCTCGTATATCTTCAATGGCGGCTTCATCGGCGCCGCAATCACCCAAAACGATACACTTTATCACATCCCCGGTATCGACGGCGCCGACCATCAGACCCGGATCGACGCACATCAGACCAAGATCACCATGAAAGGCGAATACCGGCCGGATGCCGCGGCCATCGACGCAATCCGTCTCTGGGCCGGCGCGACTGACTATAGACACAACGAGCTTGGGCTGGCGGATCCAGCCAATCCCTTCAGCGACGGCGTACGTCAGACCTTCACCAACAAGGAGCAGGAGGCCCGCGTCGAGGTTCAGTTGATGCCGTTCAACGCGCGCTTTGCCGACGTGACGACCGCGTTCGGCCTGCAGGGCGGCCACCAGGAATTGACCGCTCCGAGCCCGGACGATCCCGGTTCGCTATTCAACGGCCTGTGGAATCCGAACAACAACAACCGTATCGCCGGCTACGTCTTCAACGAGTTCAAATTCTCCGAGACGACCAAGGCGCAAATCGCCGGCCGTATCGAGCATGTCGAGTTGCACGGCTCGACGCCGAATTTCCCACCCGACTTCCTGCCTGACGGCAATCCGCAGTTCAACATCGCCCGCAATCCATCCTTTACGCCGAAGAGCGGCAGCATCGGGCTGATCCAGAACCTGCCCTACGATCTCGTCGGCAGCATCACCGCACAATATGTCGAGCGCGCGCCAAAGCCCGCGGAACTGTTTTCGCGCGGACCGCATGACGCTACCGCCACCTTCGATATCGGCAATCCCAACCTGACGATCGAGACCGCGAAATCGATCGAGATCGGTCTGCGCAAGGCGACCGGACCGTTCCGCTTCGAGGCAACCGCCTACTACACCCATTTCGACAATTTCATCTTTCGCCGGCTCACCGGCGTGATGTGTGACGGGGACTTCAATTCCTGCGGCGCGCCCGACGGTGAATTGAACCAGGCGGTCTATTCCCAGCGCAACGCCACCTTCCGCGGCGGCGAGTTCCAGAGCCAGCTCGATATCGGACCACTCTATAGCGGCATCTGGGGCATCGAGAACCAGTTCGATATCGTCCGCGCCACCTTCAGCGACGGCACCAACGTGCCACGCATCCCGCCGATGCGCGTCGGCGGCGGCGTCTATTGGCGCGACGCCAACTGGTTCATGCGGGTCAACCTGCTGCACGCGTTTGCACAGAACGACGTCGCTCCGATCGCGGACACGCCGACGGCGGGCTACAACCTGCTAAAGGCGGAGGTCAGCTACAACACCAAGCTCGACCAGTCCTGGATCGGCGCACGCGAGATGACGGTCGGCCTCGTCGGCAACAACCTGCTCAACGAGAACACCCGCAACTCCGTCTCCTATACCAAGGACCAGGTGCTGCTGCCCGGCATTGGCGTCAGGGCCTTTGCGAACCTGAAGTTCTGAGCCGGTTCCTTCTCCCTCTTTCGCTTGCTGCGGAAGAGGGAGAGCACGGTGACTTCCTCTACCGTGCCTTGCTCCAATCGGGGCCGATCGGACCGGAAACGTCGGCGAAGGCGCCCTCCACCAGTTCGGCCACCAGCAGGCGGTTGTAGTCGACCGGGCCGGGCATGGTCGCCCTGCCCTTCGGGACCACCTTGAAGCCGACGCGGCTGTAATAAGGCTCGTCGCCGACCAGGATCACGAGGCGGTGCCCTTTGGCCTTGGCGTCGGAGAGCGCGCGGTCGAGCAGCGCGCGGCCGACGCCGCGGTCACGAAACGGCGGCTCCACGGTCAATGGGCCCAGCATCAACGCCGGCGTGTCGCCGATCATGACGGGCAGTTGCCTGACCGAACCGACCAGGAGCGTGCCGATGCGCGCGGTGAAGGACAGATCGAGCAGATGGTCGACATGTTCGCGCAGCCGATAGGCGCTAAGCACGAAACGGCCCGGCCCGAACGTGCGTTCATGCAGGCGTTCGATCGCCTGGGCGTCGTTCGGCGTTTCCGGCAGAATGGTCAGCGACAAATCACTCATGGTGATGCGCGGGATAGCACCTGGATCGGGCGCGGTCCATCGCCCGCGTCATTTCTTGTTAATACCCGGCTGGGACAGATAGGCGAGCAGCTTCATCTCGCGGCGGCCGCGGGTCACCGTGTCAAGCACCAGCCCTGATGAGACCGACAGCATCGCCACGATCATGAGGCCGGTCGACAGCACCGCCGTCGGCAGCCGTGGCACGATGCCCTCTTCGATGAACGTGATGACGATCGGGATCGCCAGCACGATCGAGATCAGCGCGAGGACCACGCCAATGCCGGTGAAAAACCGCAGTGGCTTCTCCGAACGGTAGAGCCTCAGGATGGTTCCGAGAATCCGAAACCCGTCACGCCAGGTGTTCAGCTTGCTGACCGATCCCTCCGGCCGGGCATAATAGGGCGTCTCGATCTCGCCGACCGGCAATGCCAATTCCAGCGCATGGACGCTGAGCTCGGTCTCGATCTCGAAACCGTCCGACAGCACCGGAAAGGACTTGACGAAGCGGCGCGAGAACACCCGATAGCCGGACAGGATGTCGCGGAATGCGTGGCCAAACACGGCGGACAGGAAGCCGGTCAACATCCGGTTGCCGGTGCGGTGGCCTCTTCTGTAGGCGGCCGCGGATTGATCGATCCGGACGCCGACCACCATGTCGAGATGATCGTTCACCAGCGTCTCGATCATGCGCGAGGCGCTCGGCGCGTCATAGGTCGCATCGCCATCGACCAGAACATAGATGTCCGCGTCAATGTCGGCGAACATCCGCCGCACCACATGTCCCTTGCCTTGGCGCCGCTCGCTGCGGACCTCTGCACCCGAGGCACGCGCGATCTCGGCGGTACGGTCGCGCGAGTTGTTGTCATAGACGAAGATCTGCGCCTCCGGCAGCGCATTGCGGAAATCGGAAACCACAGTGCCGATCGCCGCTTCCTCGTTGAAACACGGCACAAGCACCGCGACGCGCAATGCGGACGCCGCCATCGCCACCGTCGCTGACCGAGCCATGACGTCCTCGCTCACCATCAGGCACCCGCTTTTTGCGGCACGCGAAAATCATCCGCGAGCTTCGGCGCCCAATGATCCAGGGTAGCGAACAACAACGTCCACAATGACAGCATGACAATCGGGATCACGTAATAGGGCGTGAAGACGGGATGGCTCGTGAAGAAGATCAGATTGATGACGAGGTTAAGCGCGACCACGGCGACGATCTGTCGTGTCGCCACGCGCCCCCCTGACCGCCACAGCGCCACTACCCAGGCGATCGCAATCAGCAGCAGCGGGAATTGCGCATCCCGCACATATTGCAGCAGGACGGACGCATCCAATGCCGGCGGCACCGCGTCGACACCGCCATAGGTGGTCGAGAACGGGCTTCCCGCATTGATCGCATTCGCAATCATTGTCGGTGCCATGCCGATCAGGAACGCGATGCCGAACGAAAGACCTTGCCAAAAGGTGTTCATGTTCCGTGCGCGCAGGAAGGCGATAAGGAAGAACACCGCATAGCCTGCCGACAGAAACAGGTTCGGCAGACGGAAATTGACGGAAAGGCCGATCAACAAGCCGACCGACGCGGCAAGCAGGATGCGACGTGCGCCGCTACTCGCAAACAGCCGCGCGGTCAGGAATCCAGTCAGCGCGCAGACGATCATGGTCGGCGCCACGGAATAGCTTGCCTTGGTCGGGTTGATCATCAAATAGAGCGCCACGATACCGAACAGGCCGGCGAGCACGACAGCGGAACGCGTGGCAGCGCGGGCCAGGGCAAGCAGCGCGACGGCGAAAATCGCGATCGACGCGGCGGCATAGAGCGGAGTCACCTGGAAGCCCGACGGAAACAGCGCGAGCACAAAGCCGGTGCCGGGCGGATATTGCAGCACGACCTTGTTCAACGCCGCCGTCAAGGTGTGGCACGGCCAGCGCGCGGGATCGCCCGGATCCGGGAAGTGGATCTCCTGGAGTTTACGCAGTGTGTAGCCGTCGTCATCCCTGACGACGTTCGTGTCCAGGCCGCTGGCGCCGAACCGCTGGAACAGATGCGCCTGGCGGAGGTAGCAGATGTCATCGTAGACGCCGCGGCTTTCGTTCCATTTCGAGATTGTCCAGATGTTGCTGATCAGGATCAGCAGCAACACGACGCCGAAGGCGGTTTTCAATTGTTTCATCCGGCCCCTGTCGCGGCGTTCCATCTTCAAGGTTGGGTCTTCTAGCACAAGCCGTCGCTAGCGCCATGTGGCGATCGGCGCCCCGCCATCGAGCACTTCGGCGATCCGCAGGCGGGTACCGGGCGTGGTGTCGGCGGGCAATGCCGCCGGATCGAAGAAACCGGTGTCCACGATCTCATGGTTCGGCTCCGGCAGGCGGTCCTGGCGGTACTGCCTGATGACGTAGACCGCGACATGGTCGCGGCGGGAGACGTGGCTGTTGAGGAAGACACCGTGCAGCACCGGGGCGCCCACAAGCTCGATGCGCCCCTCCTCCTCGAGCTCACGCCGCAGCGCTTCCATCAGCGTCTCGCCGACCTCGACGCCTCCGCCCGGCAGATACCAGCCGCTGACATAGCTGTGCTTGACCAGGAACACCTTGTTCTCGTGGTTAAGCACGACCGCACGCACGCCGAGCGTCATGCCGCGTGCCAGCCGAAAATAGAGATGGAACACCCGCCTGAGCTGCGGCTCGTAGCGCTTGCGCAAATCCATCAGAAACGTCACGAAAACCTCGACTGGAACGACAACGACGTTTGATCCTTGCGCGGAAGCCGCCCGCTTGCCAATAGAATGCGGACCATCAGGGAATAACCATGCCGCGGCTGTATATCACGGACAGGCCAACAGGGACGGAATGATGGCGGCGTTTCGGTTGGCGCATCTGTCCGATCCGCATCTGCCGCCGCTGCCGGTGGCGCGGCTGCGCGACCTCGCAGGCAAGCGCGCCTTCGGCTATCTGAACTGGACCCGCAACCGGCACAAATACCATCGGCGCGAGGTGCTGGATGCGCTGGTGGCGGACTTGCAGGGGCAACATCCGGATCACACTGCGATTACCGGCGATCTCGTCAATCTGGCGCTGGAGACGGAGTTCAAGCCGGCGCGCGCCTGGCTCGAGAGCGTCGGCCCGCCGGATCGCGTGACCGTCGTTCCCGGCAATCACGACGCCTATGTGCGGGCGACGCGGCATCGCTTCGCCACGACCTTCGCCGACTATCTGCGCGGCGATGGCGCAGATGGCGCCGCATTGTTTCCGTTCCTGCGCCGGCGCGGTCCGGTGGCCCTGATCGGGACATCCTCCGCGGTGCCGACGCCGCCCTTGATGGCGACCGGATGGCTCGGCCACGCGCAGCTCGCGGCGCTCGAGCGGATGCTGGCGGAGTTGTCGACCGAAGGTGCCTTCCGCGTGCTGCTGGTTCATCATCCCCTGCATTCGGATGCGCGCGTCAAGCGGCTCACCGACTCGCACAAGCTGCTCGATCTCATCAAGCGATACGGCGTGGAATTGATCCTGCACGGCCACGACCACATCCATTCCACGATGTGGTTCGACGGCCCCAGCGGCAAGATCCCGGCGATCGGCGTGCCCTCGGCTTCGGCGCTGCCGCGCCATCACTATCCGGCGGCGGCGTATAATCTGTTTTCGATCGAGCGCGACGGCAATGCCTGGCGCTGCGAGCAAGTGGTGCGCGGGATCGGCGACGACCTGCGCGTCGGGCGTCTGAGCGACACGCGGCTGGTGTGACGCTGCTACAGATTGCCCAGGCTCGCGAACAGGGCGAGGCCGAACAGCGCGAGCGCGCCGAGGATGAAGCCGAGCAGGAACATCCCGAACCCGCGGCGGCGCCGCGGCTTCTCGGCGGGCACGGGCCCCGCCACCTTCGCCGTCGCCACCATCGCATGCTCGCGCTCGATCATGCGGCGGGCAACATAGTCGGTGACGGCATCGACGATGACAGGCACATCGTGCGATTCGGCGAGTACGATGCGGCCGAAGCGGGTGTCCTGCACGAAGCGGTAGACCCGCTTGTCGCGTCCCATCACGACATGGGCAACGACATCGATCCACAGCCGTGGCGTCTCACCCTGGCTGATGCCGCGGTCGAACAGATCGACCTTTTCCGGCACCTGCGCAAACAAGGGATCAAGCGCCTCGTTCAAGATTTCCAGCCGCGCGACCTCGGCATCGCGCAGTTCGACGACGACGCCGGTGCGGTCCGCAGCCTCGATCCGCGCCTTGCGCAAGGCTTCGCGCAGCGTCGGCCGCATCTCGCTGGCGGCATTGCCGGTATTCTGGGCGTCCGACATCCCTTGCGGCCTCGTCCTGACGGGTTCTACGCCTATTAACCTATCAGTAACCGTTACGTCCGCAAAGGCCGTTGGTTCCCAAGGGGTTATCGCGCGACTTATCCCCAAGGGGCCTCAAAGGGGCGTCCCGAAATCAGACAGCCCCACCCGGAAATCCGGATGGGGCCGTCCGTCCTTGGACGTCTTCTTCTACGCTTGACCGTCGGCAGCCTCAGGCGGGGACGCGGGAGGGCTCCTCCACGATGGAGAAGCGTACGCCGGCCTTGTGGCGGTTCTCTTCCGACACTTCGCGCCAGCAGTCCTCCGCTTCCTTGCGGGTTTTGAACGGACCTTTGACCTGGGCCGAGCCTTCGACGAGCTTGTGGAAGTTCATCGAACCGAACTCACCGCCGATCACCCAGAAATTGCTGCCTGTGGTCATGATAGTCTCCTGATCGATTCAACCGTTAGCCGAACTGGTTCATCGTGTTGTGGACGCCGCCCGCCTTCAGAGCGGCTTCACCCGCGAAATATTCCTTGTGATCGTCGCCGATATCCGAGCCGGCCATGTTCTGATGCTTGACGCAGGCGATACCCTGACGGATCTCCTGGCGCTGAACGTTCTTCACGTAGCCAAGCATACCCTGCTCGCCGAAATACTCCCTTGCGAGGTTGTCCGTCGACAGAGCTGCCGTGTGATAGGTCGGCAACGTGATCAGATGATGGAAGATGCCGGCACGCTTGGCTGAATCGGCCTGGAAGGTGCGGATGCGCTCGTCGGCTTCGATTGCCAGCGGCGTGTCGTCGTATTCCGCCTTCATCAGCTCGGCACGGTTGTACTTGCTGACGTCCTTGCCGGCTTCCTTCATTGCATCGTAGACCTGCCAACGGAAGTTGAGTGTCCAGTTGAACGACGGCGAGTTGTTGTAGGCCAGCTTCGCGTTCGGGACCACCTTGCGGATCCGATCGACCATCTTGGCGATCTGCTCGATATGCGGCTTCTCCGTCTCGATCCACAGCAGATCGGCGCCGTTCTGCAACGAGGTGATGCAGTCCAGCACGCAGCGGTCTTCGCCGGTGCCGGGGCGGAACTGATAGAGATTGCTGGGCAGCCGCTTCGGACGCATCATCTTGCCGTTCTGGTTGATGATGACATCGCCGTTCCGAGCGTTGGCGGCCGTCACTTCCTCGCAATCCAGGAAGCTGTTGTACTGGTCGCCGATATCGCCGGGCTTATGGCTCACGGCGATCTGTTGCGTGAGGCCGGCGCCGAGCGAGTCGGTGCGGGTCACGACGACGCCGTCTTCGACGCCGAGCTCAAGGAACGCGTGACGGCAGGCGCGGATCTTCGCCAGGAACACCTCATGCGGCACGGTGACCTTGCCGTCCTGGTGGCCGCACTGCTTCTCGTCCGAGACCTGGTTTTCGATCTGCAGGGCGCAGGCGCCCGCTTCGATCATCTTCTTGGCGAGCAGGTAGGTCGCTTCCGCGTTGCCGAAGCCGGCATCGATGTCAGCGATGACGGGCACGACGTGGGTCTGGAAGTTGTCGATCTTCTCGATCAGCGCCTTTTCCTTGGCCTTGTCGCCTTCCTTGCGGGCGGCGTCGAGCGCGCGGAAGATATCGTTCAGCTCGCGGGAGTCCGCTTGACGCAGGAAGGTGTAGAGCTCCTCGATCAGGGCCGGCACCGAGGTCTTCTCGTGCATCGACTGGTCGGGCAGCGGTCCGAACTCGGAGCGGAGCGCGGCGATCATCCAGCCGGACAGGTACAGATAACGGCGATCGGTCGTGCCGAAATGCTTCTTCACCGAAATCAGCTTCTGCTGGGCGATGAAGCCGTGCCAGCAACCCAGCGACTGAGTGTACTTGGTGGGGTCGCCGTCATAGGCGGCCATGTCGGCGCGCATCAGCGCCGCGGTGTAGCGGGCGATATCGAGGCCGGTCTTGAAGCGGTTCTGCAGCCGCATGCGTGCCACGGCTTCGGCGGTCACGCCGTTCCACGTGTCCTTGGTCTTGAGCAGTGCTTCGGCCGCTTCAATCTCGCTCAGATAGGAAGCCGGTCCCTGGATAGCCCGGTCGCTGATCCCACGTGGCTGATAGTTCATGTGTGTGATCCTTCAATCGACATTCGTGACAGTGCATTGCGAAATGCGTGTCAGGAGCTAAACGCGAAGCGCTTGAATTAGTACAGATACCTTGCATTCTATTGGTGATGTCATGTAACATCTGTTTTTGTGTGGAATGTCATTTTGTAAGTTTTGTAAAAATTAGGTCAGGAACACTGCCATGCCTGCCGAGTCCGGAAAAAAGCTGTTTGTCGGCCCCCGATTCCGCCGGATCCGGCAGCAATTGGGGCTGTCGCAGACCCAGATCGCCGAGGGGCTTGGCATTTCCCCGAGCTACATCAACCTGATCGAGCGCAATCAGCGCCCGGTGACAGCCCAGATCCTGCTCCGCCTGGCGGAGACCTACGACCTCGACCTGCGCGATCTTGCGACCGCCGACGAGGATCGCTTCTTCGCCGAGCTCAACGAGATTTTCTCCGATCCGTTGTTCCGCCAGATCGACGTTCCCAAGCAGGAACTGCGTGACCTCGCCGAACTCTGCCCCGGCGTGACCCACGCGCTGCAGCGGCTCTATGCCGCCTATACCGAGGCGCGCCGCGGCGAGACCTTGGTCGCCGCCCAGATGGCCGACCGCAACGAAGGCGCCCGCTTCGAGGCCAATCCGATCGAGCGCGTGCGCGACCTGATCGAGGCCAACCGCAACTATTTCCCCGAACTCGAGACCGCGGCAGAGAATTTGCGCGACGAAATGAACGTGGCGGCCGACGGGCTGTTCGCCGCGCTCTCGGCGCGGCTGCGCGAAAAGCATTCGATCGTGACCCGGATCATGCCTGTTGACGTGATGCGCGAGACACTGCGGCGCTTCGACCGCCATCGCCGGCAGCTCCTGATCTCCGAGCTGGTCGATACGCCGAGCCGCACCTTCCAGCTCGCGCTGCAGATCGGGCTCGCCGAATGCGGAGCAAGCATTGATTCCATCGCCGGTCGCGGCGGGCCGCTCGACGATGCGGCGCGGCGGCTCTACCGCATCACGCTCGCGAACTATTTCGCCGCCGCCGTGATGATGCCCTACCAGCCCTTCCTTAGCGCCGCGGAGGCGCTGAGCTACGACGTGCATGTGCTGGCGCAGCGCTTCAACGCCGGCTTCGAGCAGATCTGCCATCGCCTCACCACGCTGCAGCGGCCGAACGCGCGCGGCGTCCCGTTCTTCATGCTGCGCGTCGACAATGCCGGCAACGTGTCCAAGCGCTTCTCCTCCGGCACGTTTCCGTTCTCGAAATTCGGCGGCACCTGCCCGCTGTGGAACGTGCATTCGACTTTCGACACCCCGGACCGCCTGCTCAAGCAGGTGATCGAGCTCCCCGACGGCACGCGCTATTTCTCGATCGCGCAGATGGTGCGCCGGCCGATCGCCCCGCATCCGCTGCCGCAGCCGCGCTTTGCCATCAGCCTTGGCTGCGAGATCCGCCACGCCTCGCGCCTCGTCTACGCCGCCGGCATGGACCTCGAAAAGGCCGAGGGCACGCCGATCGGCGTCAACTGCCGCCTCTGCGAGCGCGAGAACTGCGCCCAGCGCGCCGAGCCGCCGATCACGCGCACGCTGATCCTGGACGAGAACACGCGGCGGGTGAGTTCGTTTGCGTTCTCGAATGCGCGGGAGTTGTGACCGTCGGCTTCGCTGCGCTCGCAATAACGCGGATGGGTCTGATTCAAATATCAAGCAACGGACCTGTAGGATGGGTAGAGCGAAGCGAAACCCATCGGCTTTGGAGCAAGCTGCGCGAATGATGGGTTTCGCTGCGCTCTACCCATCCTACGTCTGATTCAAACCGTGGATATGAAGCCGCATTCTCGCGGCGCTTTGCGCCCGAGCTTTGCTTCACTTTCCACCCTCCTCGATAGCAGAGGGCGCAGGGAAAGCCGGGTGCTGGTTGCACCCGTGGGTCCCGTGCAACAAAAAGCACGGGGGTAG
>NZ_JCAMOQ010000061.1:0-49781 GCF_059512365.1 Bradyrhizobium sp. Ses1 | reverse complement strand
CGCAATCCAGCGTCTACATCGGCGCGCTGGATGAGCAGCTGGCCTCTAAAACACTTGCCGTAGATAAGCCAAACCTCGACTGCGTGCCGATCGGCGCGGTCGATGAGCATTGTCGTGTACCTTTCCGCGGCCGGCAAATCGCCGGCCAAAAAGGCGACGGGGCACGCGGATTGGGCGAGAGCGTTGCATAGGGAAAGCGTGTGATCGATGGACAATGCGTGTTCGATGCTATCCTTGACCGTACGCATCGCTTGATCGGCGAATCCCTGCAGCCAGAGAACTCGGGCCATCGTGATATTTGCCGTTGTGCTTTGCTCGAACTGAAAGCGGACCACATCTGAGTGGTGATCACGAGTGATGTAGTGAGAGAGCATGGGCTCGATGTGCTGCCGCGCACCTATCTGGTCCCCCAGGAAATGTAACGATGCGCCTACCATTCGATCGCCGACAGGCAGGTCAGCGCGATCGGCCTCCGTCGCGGCAAGGTTACGAAACTTGGTTGCAAGCTCGAGCGCCGCGGGGAAATCGCCGCTGTTTAAGCGTCCGGCCCACAGACCCCAGAGCGAACGCAGTGAATAGTCGGTATCACCGAACCTTTCGGCGAGTTCGAGGGCAATGGTCCACGCGAAGCCAGTATCCTGCACAGATGCTGTTAAAAAAAATCTCGACCAATCCAGCGCGGCGTATAGCTGCATCTTGCGGCGTTCGTCTTCGGTCGATCTAGGCTGGAAAGCGGCGAGCGCCTGTTCGACGCGTCCGCGACACTCGCTTATCAGCGACAATCGAAACCACATAGGCACTGCGGAGACGGTAAGAGCCACGCCGACCGCCGCGTCGCCTTTCGGCGAAAAAGCCCAGTCCAGGGCCGCACGTAGATCGTCGATGTGACGAGCATGCGTGGCCAGCCACTCGTCAGTCCGCTGCGATGTCCATTCTGCCCCCGCTTGCTCGAATAAATCCCTCTGATGCTCGGCATGACGGCGTACATATTGCTCGAGCTCGCCACTTTCGGCGAGCTTCTGTGCCGCGTATACGCGCAGCGTGTCCGACAATCGATATTGCACAACAGCGCCACCAACGTCTGCCGCCACGAGCGACTTCGCGACCAAATTGGCCAGATCATTCGGCACGTCGGAATTTGCAACCGAAGCCACTGCGCTTGCAGACTCCAACGTGAAGGCGCCGCGAAAGACCGATAGGCGGCGCAACAGTGCACGTTCGACTTCGGGCAGAAACTCGTAACTCCAGTCCAGCGCAGAAGTTAGCGTTCGATGTCGTGGCCGCACGGAACGCTTACCGTAGTTCAGGAGGTTAAGTTGACTGCTTAGCAGCAACGACAGTTGTCGAACACCAAAGGCCTCAATACGACTCGCAGCCAGCTCAATAGCGAGCGGCAGCCCTCCGAGCTTTCGACAGATTTCGGCAACGGCAGGCGCCTCAGCCTCTTCCAGCTCGAAACCTTCAAGCATCGCTGCCGCTCGCTCGACGAACAATTGGATCGAAGGAAATGAAAGAGCGTCCGAAGCTGTTATCCTCGATGGATTGGGCGGAACCCCGAGAGGCGGTAAGCGGTGCAATTGCTCGCCTTGCGCACGCAGCGGTTCCCGGCTGGTCGCCAAGATATGCACCTGCGGTGCGGCAGCCAAGATCTGCTCCGCCAATGCAGCTACTGCTCCGACCACGTGATCACATGTATCGAGCACGATCAGCATCCGTCTAATCCGCAGGTGCGCGACAAGCTCTGGGATCGGGTTCTCTGAATGCGTCTCAAGCCCCAGTGCGGAAGCGAGTGCACCTGCAACAAAATGCTCATCGTTAAGCGGTGCGAGATCAACAAACCAAATTCCGTGTTCATACGTCCCGATGACTGCCTCTGCGACGGTGAGGGCAACCGTTGTTTTGCCAACGCCGCCTTCCCCTACAATGGTGATTAACCGTTGTCGCGGAAACCGATCCAGCAGCGCACTGATGGTATCGCCTCGGCCCAGCGCTCGCGTATGTAGACTTGGCAGATTGTGCTTGCGATCAACCGCGGCGCTCGGTGGTGTTATCGGCTTTACTGCAGAGGAAAATTCGACTGGTGCTACGAAGGTATAGCCGCGTCCCTGAACAGTGGCCAAATAGCGCCGTCCTGGCTGTCCGTCACCAAGCGCTCTTCTGAGGGAGCAGATATGAAACTTAAGGCTATTTTCGTCGACCGTCGTGTCAGGCCAGACCCGGTCCATCAATTCATTCTTGCTAACCAGTTCACCGGAGCGCTCGGTAAGCGCGATCAATATTTCCAAGGCCCGGCCGCCGAGACGAACCGGGTTTTCATCCTCCATCAACAGCATCTGCCCCGGAAAGAGGCGAAATGGACCAAATGATGCTATGCGATCAGCGGAGGTCACGAGCTCCCTTCCATTTTCCTAGTCGCGCCTGACCCGCGTTTAGCTGCGATTATTTCTCCTTCGCCTACAGAATCTGCAACTCGATCTCCGTTCCGCACGATCCTAGATTCGAGCTAGTTACGCCGGACCGCGCAGCGAAACAAACGTGTGTAGATTGGCGCTCTGCGGGCGGTGAGCGCCCCGATTCAATCAAATTTTCCGGTGCGTGTCAGCGGGCTAGGTATTCGGAAGTCCCCAATTGTCAGTGGGGGGAACTCGCGCATCCCACCCTACTTCGCACGCAAGGAATCGGAATTAAATACAAAAAAAGCCATTGGCGGTCAGCGCCCTAGCCGAGTTTCCACGACAGCACAGCGAGATCAAACCCTGTTCGAAAACCTAGCCACCAGACGCCGGGCACCGTGATCATCGATACCAAAAACACATTCCTTTATTTCGTTCTGAACGACACGCAAGCAATGCGCTACGGCATCGGTGTTGGCCGCGAAGGTTTCACGTGGTCCGGTGAACAGACTGTGGCCCGTAAAACAGAATGGCCGGATTGGCGTCCACCTGCAGAGATGATTTCGCGTCAGCCTTATCTGCCGCGGTTTATGGCAGCCGGTCCCGGCAACCCGCTCGGCGCTCGGGCGATGTATCTGGGCGAGACCGAGTATAGAATTCACGGCACCAACAAGCCCGATACGATCGGGAAGCGGGTTTCGTCCGGCTGTATCCGGCTGACCAATGAGGACGTCGCGGACCTTTATGAGCGAGTGAAAGTCGGAGCGAAAGTGATCGTGCTTCCGGCAACCGCTGCCCGTCGACCATCCCAGGGCGCGCCGCCCGACGCCGCTTTCCGATCGCCGGACCCGGCATCGCCGTCGAACCGGCCCTCGGCAACCAACGCGCAGATGCTGTCATCTGGACCGAAGATCGCTGAGGCCCAATAACTCAGTCCTCCGCCCTCGGTCTGCAGCTGATGGACAAGGAGGTAATTCAAGTCCTCGCGTCGAGGTCGGCTTCAAGCCCATCGCTGCCGTTGACGCGGTATAGCTAGAAGTCCGTTCACAGGAACAGACCGGAAAGCCTGCGACCGAGAGGCAACAGAGGTTATTGACCCTTCGCGACATATTCCACCGCGACGCATCTTCGGTCGCTGACGGGGCACGGCGGAAATCGACAAGCTGACGTCTATTGCAGAGGGCGACGCCCGTGACCCAAAGGGGACGTGACAAGGCTGCCGTAACTTACGTAATATGACCGCCCAGAGGGTGACATGGGACGGCGGGGCACGAGACGGGTTTTCTATTCGAGAACATTTCAGCGATGACCATCGAAACACTCTCCGCCGAATATGGCTCTTGGCATCCAGGGTTAGAATCGGAAATACCGCGAGAGTACCTTCCTCTGTCGACAATGTTCAGAATCGAAAATGTTTCGACGACCATTTCAAAAGCGTACGAATTAAGCGACTACTGTAGCCTGCCGCCTACTGAATTAGTCGCATTTCGGGCCGAGCGATTGATTATACATGAACTGCTGATACACGTGACTACCACCATTTCTGTCCCCGATGGCGGGGATTACGAGGATTTGGGTCGAAACTTTCGTGAGATAACCTCAACTATTCTCAAACGGTATATTGCCCCTCATCGAGCGGAATTGGCGGAACGTTTCGATCGCTTTAGACACGCGGCGTCTGTCAGCATCGAGCGCGAGATTGCAAAGAGCTTCGCAGAGTCGAGATCGTCGGGTGAACGGCGATCAAGCCATTGGCGCCGCCGCCTATTCGGCACTGACAAACAACAACACCGGATCCCCTTTCCGGAGAATGATCCCGTGGAGCGCGACCGTTCGATAGCTTTTGGATGGCGGAAACAAGCAGAAGCGGCAACCGACCCGTTGGTTGCTGTCTGTTTCGATGCATTACACAGAATTGCAACGGGAATCATGGACCGACATGATCGGCTCGTAGGCGATAGGGCGCTGTTCGCCGAACTTGCTCTCACGTTGGTCTGTAATGGATATGGCAGCGAAGTTATTGGCGATGCAATCACCCCATTCATTGAAGAAGCGATTTCACGGGAGGGCTACAGGCAACTGCCGTGGCAACCACAACCGGTCGTCATGAACGTGAAGGGTGCATCTGCGTCAGGCGAAAGCACGATGCGTCCTTTACAGCGAACGCTTGCACGCAAGTTAAATTTTCGTTGGGAAGAGTTCGCCCTGATCAGTCCGGACATTTGGCGAAAATTTCTTCTGGACTACACGTCGCTCGGTGGCGCTTACAGATACGCGGCAATGCTAACAGGTCACGAGCTTGAGGTCATCGATCAGAAGCTTGACCGTCGAATGAAGGCCAAGGCTGCCAGCGGGGAGATTTCGCACTTACTGATCGACCGGTTTCGCTTTGACAGTTTTGTACCTGAGTACGGGGGAAAAGGGTCCAATAGGCTGCTGACGCGCTTCGGTAATTTAGTTTACATGTTTTTCTTGATTACACCGCCAGAAATGACCGTCGAGCGAGCTTGGAAACGAGGATTGAAGGTCGGTAGATATAAAGCCGTTGAGGACCTCCTAGCGCACAATATCGAAGCGTTTACTGGTATGCCTGAATTGTTCTTCACTTGGGCGCTGGCTGTCGGAAAGCGCGTTCACTACGAGTTTCTCGATAACAGTGTACCCGAGGGCCAGCCTCCGCGAACCGTGGCATTTGGCTGGAATGGCGAAATGACCATCCTCGATGTTAAGAGCATGTTGGATATTGAAAGGTTCAGAAAGATAAACATCCGCGCTAAGGGACCAGAAGAAGTGTACCGCGGAAAGAATTTTGCACCTGAATGTAACACCGATTTTTTGAGGCGGTGTGTTCGCTGGATTCCAGTTATCAATTTCGCCAGTTACAAGACGGGTGCAGTCTACGCGCGAGTAGAACATGGGAGGTGGGTATGGCGCGACGATCAAGCTCTTGCCTGCGCGCTGAATGATCCTGATACGCGAGTCGGACTTGACGTAATCGCTCCAAAGATCAACGACTTGGAGTCTGACGTGAAAGGGTATCCGACAAATCTGGAGCTTGAGAAAGTGCACACCATTGGCTCTTGGGCCGAGGCTATTTACGGCTCAACCGCAGGTGCGGGATAGGCGGCACCCTTGTGGATGCGCGGCGCACCATGGCCCGCGGACCCGGGCGGCAAAGCCCATCGCCGCGCAAAGCGCCAACACTTAAAGTCAGCTTTTGGCCCTTCGCGACAGTTTGCGCAGCGCGGAGACATGTCCGCAGTTGCGGGTAGACCGGAAGTCTCGGGCTGCGGCGCAAACCGGCGCGATTGACCCAAAGGCGAAAATTTAACACGCATAGTAAGCTGGTTTCGGCGGGCATTCTGCAGACCTGGTGGAGCGGGCGATCATTTTGCTGCAGCTGGTTGGAAATCGGCCTAGCGCTAGATGATGTGACCGACCGTTTGGGGCGGTTGGGGGTCGCTCCGTAGTTGCGCAGGGGTTCAACGGAACCGAACCGGTTGGTCTGCGTTCCAGTAGAGTGTGTCCCAACCCATTTGGGGCTGGGATAGGATCGTATGGAAGAAACCTCAAACCGGTCGAAGCCACACAGACCAGCGACGGCCGCTACCGGCTACTCGTCGAGGCCACTGATTACGCGATCTATATGTTGGATCGCGAGGGTCGCGTGACCAGTTGGAACCCCGGCGCCAGGCGCTTCAAGGGTTATGAGGCGGATGAGATTATCGGCCGGCATTTCTCGACCTTTTACACCGAAGCTGAGCGGTCGCAGAACGTCCCCGCGCTGGCGCTGGCGGAGGCCGAGCGCACCGGCCGATTCGAGCGCGAAGGCTGGCGGGTCCGCAAGGACGGCACGCAGTTCTGGGCCCACGTTGTCATCGACGCGATCCGCTCGCCTGAGGGGAACCTTGTCGGCTTCGCCAAAATTACGCGTGACTTGACCGAGCGAAGGGCCGCCGAGACAAAACTGCGCGAAAGCGAAGAACAGTTTCGACTGCTGGTGCAGAGTGTTACTGACTACGCCATCTTCATGCTGGATGCCAGCGGCCACGTGGCGAGTTGGAACGCGGGTGCGCAGCACATCAAAGGCTATGCTCCTGAAGAGATAATTGGTCGGCACTTCTCCGACTTCTATACGGAAGCCGACCGTGCCGCCGGGCTTCCGGGGATCGGCTTGACGACGGCAACGCAAAACGGGCGCTGGGAGCACGAAGGTCAACGGGTCCGAAAGGATGGCAGTACCTTCTGGGCACACGTCGTGATCGACGCCATTCGGGACGAGGCCGGCAAGCTCCTCGGCTTCGCTAAGGTGACACGGGATATCACCGAACGCCGCGAGGCAGAGGCCGCACTCCAAGCGGCCCAGGCGACAATGTTGCGTTCGCAGAAGCTGGAGGCGATCGGGCAACTTACCGGCGGCGTTGCTCACGACTTCAACAACTTGCTGCAGGTCATCAGTGGAAACCTGCAACTGCTGAGCAAAGACATCGCGGGTAATGCCCGGGCCGAGATGCGGGTCCAAAGCGCCCTCGCAGGTGTTGCCCGCGGTTCGAAACTTGCCTCTCAATTGCTTGCCTTCGCGAGGCGGCAACCGCTGGAACCAAGGGTGGTGAACGCCGGTCGTCTAATCAAGAACATGGATGAGATGCTTCGTCGCGCCCTCGGTGGAGAGATCGAAGTCGAGACGGTGGTCGCGGGTGGGCTGTGGAACAGCCTCGTCGACCCGGATCAATTGGAAAATGCGGTCTTGAACCTCGCAATCAACGCCCGCGACGCCATGAACGGCGAAGGTCGGCTGACGATTGAAGCGAGCAATGCCTTCCTGGACGACGAATATGTCCGTCAGCATGCCGAATTGTCTGCGGGACAATATGTGATGATCGCGGTGACCGATACGGGCACGGGCATTCCGCCCGACATTCTGGAACGGGTCTATGAACCATTCTTCACAACCAAGACGGAGGACAAGGGCACGGGCCTCGGCCTGGCTATGGTTTACGGCTTCCTCAAGCAGTCGGGCGGACACGTTAAAATCTACAGCGAGGTAGGCGCCGGGACTACGGTCAAACTATACTTCCCGCGGGCGGTAGCAAGCGAAGACACTCTGGTCGGGGCTCCGTCCGGCGAGGTTCAAGGCGGACAGGAAACCATCCTCGTGGTTGAGGATGACGATGAGGTTCGCGAGGTCGCGGTCTCGATGCTTACCGAGCTCGGCTACCGCGTGGTCAAGGCGCGAGATGCGGCGAGCGCCCTTGTCGTCGTCGACAGCGGCATTCCGATAGACCTGATATTTACCGACGTCATGATGCCCGGCAGCCTGCGTAGCCCGGACTTGGCGCGAAAGACCAAGGAGCGCTTGCCCAATGTCGCCGTACTATTCACATCCGGCTATACTCAGAACGCCATCGTGCACGGCGGCCGGCTCGATCCCGGGGTGGAACTCCTGGCCAAGCCTTACACACGCGAGGCGCTCGCGCGGAAAATCAGGCACGTGTTGGCGAACCAAGCTCAAAGGCGCGTCGCTCAGGGCTCGCAACACTCGGCGAATGAAAAGTCTGTCAAGGATGCCACGGTGTTGCTCGTCGAAGACGACGACCTCATACGCCTTACAACGATGGAGATGCTGAGGGATATCGGATGCGAGGTAAAAGAGGCCAGCACGGCTCAAGAGGCCTTGAAGATCCTACATGAGCAATCAGTGGACATTTTACTTACGGATGTCGGCCTCCCCGGAGTTTCCGGTCTGCAGCTCGCAAGAGACGCGTACGCGCGCCTGCCCAATCTGCGCGTAGTTCTCGCGACAGGTGACAGCGGAGTGAAATCCGAAGCCGCACGGTTGGGCGCGATATTCATCGTGAAGCCTTATAGCCCGGAATCTCTTCGCCAGGGGTTGGAACATGCGGTGAGGATGCGTCACTGAATGGATGAGGTCTCGCTTGGCTAAGTGGTGAAGGTGCAGTGAATAAGCGCCAAGACTTGACTCTCATCGCCTTCCAACATTCCCCCCACGCGCTGAATTACAGAAAGGCCGGCGCTATGTCGGCTGATGTGCCCGAGCCGACCAACGCTCAAGCCGTTGTTACGTCCGCTGTCGGTGGCAGACCGGACGCCTGTCCATGCTCGGATGCACCGCCGCTTTTGACCCCAAACCGGACGTCGTTGCATCGCGAGACCTGCGCTGCGTCGGGATGTCCTGTTACCAAAAGTGTGGGACATCAAGAGCCAAGGGTTAAGCTATGTCATCCGTGGCTAAAATCTGCCGCGCGGTCTTTTCTTGTGCGATAATTCCTTCCAGCCGCGATATGTTCTCGAGCAAGCGCTGGCTGGTCAGCACAAGAGAGTAATAGCTGAATTGTGGATTCTGAAAAAAAATCTCGAGCAGCTTTTCATAAGTAATAGCCATCACTTGCCCGTCTTCGATGCATTCGACGGTCGCGGTTCTCCGTCGATTGGGCGTAAGGAAACCGAGTTCGCCCATGAGACGTCCCGGCGGAAGCTCGACGCCGATTTCCCTGACCAAAAACGTTCCTGTGACCGTCAGGAACATTTCGGAAGCTGCATCATCCTTCTTGAACAATTTGTCTCCCCGGCGATATCTGCGCTCAGTCATGAACGGTTTGAGCCATTCCAATGAGGTATCGCCCTCCGTCGCGATACGTGCCCTTTTGATCAGATTGAGCATTTGACGGAGGCGGATTGCATTGATCGGCAGCAAGAGCAGATAGAGGATGAAAGCCCCGACATTTCCCGAGAGCGCGCCATAGGCAACGAAGAACATGCAGCCGACCATGTTTGCGACGCGCAGCGGCACTATCGTCTGCATCAGCAGGGTAGCGGCAAGAAAGATGGCGCCAACGAGAGCGAACATGTTGGCGAGCGTGATGTTGGCCAGCACGATTTCCAGCAGCCGGTTGAATAGTGCGTCGTAGGTGATGTTGTTCGGATCGAGACCCATCTGAACCAGAATCTTTGCGATCCTGAGATTGTCTGCCGCCGTATCAAGAATGCGGTCTAGTATCGAAGCTGCACTGTTGGACCCCATCGGATCATCCTCCGCGCAAGGCTGTCGGTATTCGTCGGGTATCCCGGATACTGACAATTAAAGTCGGATAGCAACCGTTTGAGTAAGATTAGTAGCGGTCTCGGTGCATCGATCGATTTTACTTCGGGCGTTGGTTTCGGCAATTGCCCGCTCTCTAGTTAGTTTTGCCGTTGTATCTGCCCCTAAGCTGAAGAGAGGTAACGCCGGTTCCTGGGCGACTTTCGCAAGTGGAGGGCAATAGCGTCGCAAAAATCGGCCACTTCCGAGTCTGCCGGCTTCTCGACCGGCGGCGCCGGTGTCCGGTTCTGAGGTGAGAGCGGACAATAGAGTGCCGGAGTGCGCGGACGTCTCGAATACTCGCCTAGTCAGTCAAAGGGCTAGTTCTTCCATAACAATGGATGGGCGAATCATCTGACGGCAACGCGTCCGCGCCTGCAGACCGGAAGGAAGTCGCCTTGTGCGAACAGTTCGGTGGCTTTGCACTGGCCGCAGCAAACTACCCGCTTTACGTCAGCGTTTTGTGCAAATCCCCGCACGAATAAGCAACTTAGGCCGCGGCCGATCGCGCGGGCCGCGAAGCTCCTTTTCATTCTGGTTTCGAATGAATTCGTCCTGCAGGCGTCAAGTAACACAAGCCTTAGACGTTTTGCCTCCCGCACCGCCTGCAAGACCCTAGGTCGTCCTTCACATCTGTGTCTTGCTCCAGCTTTGCGTCCACGGGGATTAGATAATTGCCGCCGTCAATCTCGATACCATGACCCGCATAGAAAATGAGGCGATATCAGCTTCCGAGGCCCTGTCTTCGAACGCGCCTAGCGCTTGGAGAAAGAGCGATCGGCGTTAGATACGCGACTTACTTCAAAGGCTATTCGCAGAAATGCTTCTTCCAAGTCGGCTGCGCTCGTTTGAAGGATTAGCGAGGGAAGCCACGCGGTGGTCCCGTTGCCAACTATGAGTGCTACGCGTTGTTGGAATTCGGCCTGCGCAGAACTGGGAGCAAGTAGCAAGGTGTGCAAAAATTGCGACAGCCAGCGCTGCGATGCCGAATTGCTTCGATTTCAATAAACCCAACATGCGTGGCCCAACCCAGGTCGGGCGCCATGTGGCAGCCATGATACGTTGCCACCGAAACCGCAAGCTCTGAAACCGAACCGTAGCATTGAAACTGGTCCACTGCGCCACGGTCCAAAATGTTCTTTTAATATATTCGCGTAAAGCACGCCGGCAACTGCTCCGGTTAGTGATCTGCTCGCGCCTCGATCTGGTCGGGTCCTGTGCTTGCGCCTGGGATCTTGCTCGTCGGAACGCCATTGGTTCAACGAACGATCTGTACCTCAACGCGACGTAACAGTTGCTTTATCTGATCGTCGTCAAAGCTCTCAGCGTTTTCTAGTCTGATCGGCTCGTGATAGCCTTTGCCGATGGTCGTTATGCGGTCAGGTCCGTAGCCGCGCGTCATCAAAAAGGACCTCACTGCGTCCGCCCTTCTTCGGGAGAGCGCCAAATTGTAGGAGTCCGAGCCGTCATGGTCGGTATGACCAATGATGAGCAGCTTGGGGAGCTGCTTGGTCCGCAGATACGCGATCAACTCATCGGCGTATTTTGCTCCGAGCGCCGTCATTGTAGCGCTATCGCGAATGAACTGGATGGGGACAATCGTGGATTGAACCTCAATACCGCGAGCAGCGATTCCGAAATTGGAACCCCGTACGAATACCGGCGACAGAAAACGCGATTGCTGTGCAAGATGAAAGATTCTCAGAACGTCCTCATCTGTTGCGAGCGCACCCGCTTGCGCCTTTTGAACGTCCACCAGCGCCTCCTGGAACAGCTGGCTCGCTCCAGAAAAATCCTGCTCTGCATCCTGGCGTTTGGTCTGCAACAACAACCCCATGACCTCGAGAAGCTGCCAGGGCCGCCCGAAGCGGGTGGCGGACTCATAGATGGCTAGCCGCTGATCGAGCGGAAGGTGCGAGGCAATTTCGATATGCGCCAGGACAGCGTCTTGAGCAATCGTCCGCCGCTGTTCCGAAGAGCAGGACGCATTATCAAGAGCCTCGATCACCTTCCGTCGGAAATCCGCAAGCTTGAGGTGAGCACGCGCGCTGTAGAACTCACCCCAATTCTTGTCGCAGTCGTCGGAAGCCTCGCTCCGTGTGACCATGCATGTCAGACATAGGGCGGCAAGGACGAGGACGAGTAAGAACGCTTTTCTACAAACGCGCAGCTTGCTCATAAGGAAGCCAGTCTTACTAGGCGTCCAGCGGCAGTCACTTTTTGTCCGCTGCCACCGTAACAATGACTAATGCTGCCCCCTGGGACTCGGCAGGTGCCGCGGCGAGGTCTCGCAAGAACTCGTCGTCCGATCGATCTAGATTCGCAAAGGCCTTCCCGTTTTGCCAATCCGAGAGCAGAGTTTTGCGATGCTTCTCCGGCAGCGGCGAGGTGGAGGCGTAGATGTAGAGAACATCCTTACCTACTGGCCCTCGGACATCGATCGTCCACTTGTCCGCATCCGCGGGGATCCGACTCTTCCCAGCCTTGACGAAGGCCTCTTTGTGATATGCGTTGGGAAAAAGCCAGGTGGTAGCCTTGCTCGTCCCCTTATTCAGTATGTACAGATAAGCATCCTTGTCGACATTGACGGTGAGCTTCATCTTGTCGCCCACCTTATAAGTGGCATTCGGACGATCGGTTTGCGCAACGACCTTGATCGTCTGCCTTTGCGTCTTGGTTGCCTCGATAAAAATCTTCTGGGACGCGACTAGATCACGCTCAAGATCGCCCGGTTGGTCGTCTGCGAATGCAGAGGAAGCCAAAACAAACGAGGCGCAAAAGGCAATGGCCGAAACTGTGCTGATGTAGCTCATTAAAACCTCCAAAAGGCTACTTATTTAACCAACTCATAGGTCAATTGCGCGATCGCGCGATTGATGGGGGCAACGGGTTCGACTTTGATCCCGCGAGTCTTCACCTCGCGATCCGCAAGCGAATCAAACAACGATTTTGGATCGGCTATCACGCCCAAGTCATCGTTTAGTTTTGTTAGATCGTCGATCGGGGTCTGCGGCGGCAGGACCACAGCGATGAGCGTATTCTTGCCGAGAGGGGGTGTGGCGCGAAGACGGAAGCTGTCTGCCTGGTCGGGCAAGATCAGGGCTGCACCTGCGCGGATTTTGCCGGCTACATCGTTCTTGATGAACTTGTTGGGATAAATTTGATAAGTCTTTCCATCAGGGTCGCGGTTGAAAACCACCAAATTTCCATCGATGGAGCTGATGACACGGAGCTGGATCAAGTCGCCGAGACGCGCGCTTGGGCCAGAGAGAAGTTCGATCGAGAGCTGAGCCAGAGTGCTGGGCTTAGACGCCTGAGTGTTTCCGAGGATCTTTGCAAGAGCCTGGCTAAGGTAGGCGGGAACGGAAGACAAAGCCGTCCCACTCCCGGTGCCTTCGTCCGAGGCTTGAGCGAACTTGGCGGTTGGGACGAGTTCGCGTATCCAGCCCTCCGCATTGGCCACGGAGGCGTAGACCCCATACGATCTCGGCTGGGCGCATCCTGCACCCCAACTTACCACTCCGATCTGGATCGTTTCCGCGAGTGGTCCTCGGTAAAGCAGAGGGCCTCCACTGTCGCCCTGGCAGGCGTCAGACTGGCCGTCCTCGAAGCCCGCGCAGAGATTCGCCGCCGTTATGCGGCTTTCGCCGTAGCGGCTCTGGCATCGCGCCGTCCCAACAATGGGGACGTCAGCCTGAAGCAAGCGGTTTGAGGCCATTCCGGTCTGGCCTTGTCCTGCCTGCGCCGGACGCGCAAGAATCCTTCCAAACCCAACGATGGTGGCTAAATCGCCCTCCCTAGGAATGGTGTCGCGAGCTTGCCCGCGCAGTAGCGTCTGTCGTGGCGAAAGCGCAGCCGTTTTAAGCTTTAACAGCGCAGTATCGTTGGTGGGCGGACCGCCGCGATATCGCGGGTTGATGACAATGTCTGCGATCGATATCCGTCGACCTGTAGTGTTGAGTTCAACCGTACCCTCCTCGATCTCGAACTCGGCGATATCTCGGTTGGCGACGCAGTGAGCCGCTGTAAGAACCCAGTACTTGTCGATGACCGTTGCGCCGCAAATAGGGCGATCGCGAAAGATCAACGCCACCATGCTCGGCCAGGCTCCGGGCCGCGCGGGTTTGCCGCCAACGATTCGATAGATGGGATCGCCTCCCCGCGTCGTCGATTCCGTCTCGGGAAGAAGGTTGCGGTACGTGGTCTCGTAGTCGATGTTGTTTGCTATTCCGGTTGGACGGCCATCACCCAGCGCGGGTGCGAAGCCCATCACGAACAGCGAAGCAATAGTGAAGCAATGAAAACGTTTTAACATGATCATTCTCAAAGCGGAGACCTGCTTAATGAGCAGGTCTCCAGGGTATTGCAACTACCACGGAAAAGGCAACTCGCTTACTTGACGGTCACGACGGTGGCTTCGGCAACCGACCATTCGTTCTTCGCCAGCCGATCGGTCTTCGCCTTGAGCGCCCGGCGAAACGCGGCTTCATCGATATCCAGCGAGTACTGTTTTCGCACGGAGGTTTCACCTGCAAAGCCGTTTATCTTGGACTTTGTGGTTACGAAGATGACCCGATCCTTGCCGAACGAGTGGCTTCCGCTGGAGGGCCCGGTCACATTCCACTCGAGCTCGCCCTTGGGCGCGATCGGCACGTTCTCCCGGACCACGAAAGCTCTGCCCGAAGCCGAGAGCAGGTACAGGTGCCCAAAGCCATTCCGGTCGGCCTTGCCATGGATTCGGATTTGGTTGTCCACGGTAAGCGCGGAGGACTGGACGGTGACCTTCGGATGGGCGACAACGGCAGAGGTACCTAGGTACGCCGCGCCGATCGCGAAGAGGGCGAGGCTGGCGGCGGTGGCGAGGTTCTTCGCGGTGATGTTCATGGCTCTCTCCTGTATGTTTGATGTCGTCGATTGACGATGAGTGGATTATGCTCGGGTTTTTCGCGGTAAAAAGAGACGAGGAATTTGGAGAGCTCCAGTGCAATTTGTAGGCTCCAAATGATTTGGAGGGGGCGATGCCGGTGGTTTCAAAAGCGGGCACCGGAAAGCTGTTAGACTGGACTGCCGAGCGAGAGATCACCGCTGATCTCGAGTTGATCGGGGAGCTTCGCCGCGCGCGCCAAGAATTTCAGCAGGAGCTTTGCGCAGCGAGCGAAAGTCGCGATGAAGAGGTGCTCGAGCTCCTCAGAAGTGATGCGATGTATGAGTTCAGTGAATTCTTCTATTTATTGAAGGCCCGCAAGATTGAAACCAGCGATGACATTAGAAATCTTGCCGAAGCTCACAATGCATATCTGACCGAACTTACTCGTGATGATTCGAAGATGCGGCGAATTGGATTGAAGCGCGACAGGTTGCTTCTCGCCATCTTTACATCCGACACTCTGCCGAGACTGATCCAGAACTGGAAGGATCAGGCCGGAGCAATCGATCAATCGAACCTTGGCCGCTTGCTGGTTACTATTATGTCAGTAGAGACCACTAGAAAGCTGGTTGTGGGTGCGGCCAAGGCTGGCTTTCTACATCGCGAGAAAACCCCGTATGGCACCTTTATAGTTAGATCAAACGGGAAAATGGAAGACGTGTACGGGCGCGTTGTCCGGGATTTGCGCATCAATCTAGTGAGGCTGAAACACCCATGACCAAATCGGCAGCTCTCATATTCCTTGTTGCCCTGCAGGTTGCGCTTCCGTGCAATGCAAGGTCGGCGTCCGATCAATCGTTCTCCAAGGCCGAACTGAGCATCATTGACCGTAATCAAACCCTTCAAACATTGATGAAATCGCACCCACAAGCGGTCCGGCAAGCGCTTGATCTGATGCAGCAGAACCGGGTTGGCTCGCGTTCGACAGGATCTGAGGAGAGTCTGCAGTCGCGAGATGAATCGGTTGTCGATCCCGATTTGGACGAGCTCGAACGTTCAAACCCGGAAGCGGCTCGTGACCTGTTTCTGCTGATCAAGCGAGTAGCAGCGGAGAAAAGCAGAAAGTAGCCAGGACATTTCCATGCCGATCGTTTTTCGTTTTGCCCTTTTCGTATTGTTGGTCGTCTTTCAATTTCCTGAACTTGCGAAAGCCGAGGCTGGCGTTCCGAAGCGGGTAGCGCTGATCGTCGGAAACGGCAGCTACAGATACGTGGCATCACTCTCTAATCCGCCGAATGATGCTTCTGATATCGGAGAGGCGTTCAGGCGCGTTGGTTTCAAGGTGTCGATCGCGATGAATGCGGACCGGTTAGCGTTCCTGCGGGCGCTACGGGCGTTCGAGGATGAGGCTCTCGAAGCAGACATTGCCATCGTATTCTATGCGGGGCACGGCATTGAGATCGATGGCAGCAACTTCCTGGTTCCGATCGACGCAAAGCTCGATCGCGACACCCACGTGGAAGACGAAGCTGTTCCGCTCGCGAGAGTTCTTCAGGCTGTTGCTGGTGCCAAGAGGTTAAGGCTTGTATTTCTGGACGCGTGCCGAGCAAACAACTTTGAAAACACCATGAAGCGAACCGTTGCATCGCGTGCGATCGGGCGGGGACTAAACAACCTGCAGCCCGTGGGCTCGACCGTCGTCGCTTATTCCGCCAAACAGGGAACGCTTGCCGAAGATGGGGCAGGGCGAAATAGCCCATTTGCCAGTTCGTTGCTTGCCCACATCGAACAGCAAAATCTCGAGATCAACTTCTTACTGCGAACAATTCGCGACGATGTTTTGAAAGCAACCAATCATCGTCAGGAGCCTTACACCTATGGATCGCTCGGCGCCGAGCGCATCTATCTGAATGGCCAGGCTGAACCAGCCAATACCGCGGATGAGGCGGCCTGGAATTTTCTCGATAAATCTAGCGTCAAAGATCTACTTAAATTCATTCGTCAGTTTCCCACCAGCCAATATCGATCCGAGGCCGAAGCTATAATCAAAACACTCGATGGGGAGCGGTGTCAGGATGGCAGCCTGCGTGCCGGCACGGGCGGGTGCAAGCCGTCCTCATCCTCGAGATTGCCGGTTGCCCCGGGGAGCGTCGCAATCCCGGACAAGTGCTTTGAGCTGAAAGGCAAACGTTACTGCTGATGTTGAGGGGGCGCACAGTGATTAAGGTTTGCAGACCCAAGGCGCTTCGAGCTTTCTTGATGATCGCGGCGGCAACATTATGTTGTCAGGAAGCTGGTGCCGCAAACCGCGAAGAGGCTATAGCAAATTGTCGAATGAGCCTGGGGCGGCCGATAGTTCAAGCTTGCATGCAGAGGCTTGGGGGAGGTCCAGAAAATCTGGAAAGGTGTCGCTCAACTGCCTCGCCTGTGGTGCGAAGATGCGTCATGAAGGCAATGGGTGCAGATTCTGACGCAGAACGTTCGCCTCCATCGAATCGAGCAGTGCCCAATCCAGCTTCGAAGTCGCCTAAGCCTAGTTCAGAAAGAGTTGCCCGCGGCCCAATTTCCGACATTGCTCCTCTGCCTCCGGACGAAAGTCGCATCCCCATCGAATTTCGAGAGCTGGAAGCATCGGTTGTCTCGACGAAAACTTCATATGAGAACGCAGTCAGACTGAAGGATGGATCAGTGTTCGTTGCGCATGTCACCGAGGCCTTGAAGATCAAGGTTCTCTCCAACGACTCGATTGAGGTCGAGCGTGAGCAGAAGCGTTTCGATAAGAACGACAATCCGATTGGCTCACCGATCGCGGGTAGTCTTACCTTCGAATTGGGTGAGGAGAAAAAGAACGCTCGTGGCGGTGAGGTTGTCTGGAAATTTGAAGGCAGTACGTTATTCTACCAAGTGAGCCTGGTTCAAGGCGCCTTTCGCACGGTCATTCCGATCTACAGGCAGGGCGACGCGCTGAAGTGCCTCGTCATGTCTGGTTTTGCGCGCGAGAACGGCACGAGCCCGGTTAGAACGATCGGTGCCGATGGCTCGGTCGTCGAAATCTTGAGTTCGAAGAAACTCAATTCTAGCTGCGACGTCTCTCAGCGCTAGGCACTCCGTCTCGACAGTAAAGCTATCGCATAAGCTCTGTCTTGACCCTCTCGGGTGAGCGTGACTCCAATGCGTTTGGAGGCGCGCAAATCGATGGGGGCTTTGCGCCATCGTCAACTCCCCAAAAACGCAGTTGGATCGGACCATTGAATGGTTCGGCGGACGCCTTTCCCGCCCGCCCATCGTCTTTTTGGGGAGTAAACAATGTTCAATCGGTATAGAGTAATCCTTATTCGCTTCTACCTCGTGGTCACCCACGTCGGATTTGCGCTGGCGACATCATCTGCTCCCATGACCGGAATCGCCGCGCTGGCGCTTCTCACAGTGGCTAGGTTGCTTTCGCGACACTCAAGGATCAAAACCCTTGTTAGCTCCGCGCGGTGCGAACGCGGTGATCTCAACAAACTTGCAGCAAGCGCGAAGGTCGCGGATACAGCAGCCACCTTTTGATCCCGGAGGAATAGAATCGATCCGAGTGAATCCGGATCGTCGCCGGCGGGCCTCTAAGTAAGATCCGAATTGTCGAAGTTCCAATAGCGAAGGAAAGCCTTGTGGTCATTCACTGGCCCAGTTTTTCCATAACAACGCATATCCGAATGACGTCCGATGTTGGGGAGAAACCAGACGTGCTGCCGGTTCGAACCGTCGTCCGTTAGTGACCCTGGCTGTGTAAAAACGCGAAAGATCGAAACGCGGTGAGAATTACATTCTTCAGTTCGCTCTTATGGCCATTTGCGCTCCCGTGTCTTCACCTTGATCGTATCGATGTGCAGATCGGGGATTCGTACATCGAGAAATCTACAATCCAGCAGAATTCGAACACATCCTTTGTCAGCAGGCCGAGCTTTTGCCCCAGTCGCGTGCGCACAACGCCAGCGAGCTTGGCGGCCTTTTTCTCGATGTCGCAGGCGAAGAAGAAAGCGCCAGCAATTCTCGCTCGAAGCAATCATGCCGTCAACGAGCTTGTCTTTGATCTTGATACGCCACCAGAGAACTTGATGACGGATAGGGGACAATGCGAAGGCGAGTTGACTACAAGGAGGAATGGCTCAGATCGTCGGAGACATGCGCGAAGCCGGCGCTGCGAAACGTACCTACTGGATGGTCGCCGACATCAGAATACGGCGTGGCCGTCGTCGTGCGCCTACGGCGCACGATTAGCAGTACTGAGGTGCACTAACCTTCATTGATCGATTGATGAGTATGATTTGGGGGCGCCCTATGCAGATTTATTGCTTCGTTCGAGTCGGGCGATGCGGGCTGGACGCAACCGCAAGGCAGCATTCTCGTCGGCGGCCTTGCGGCAGTCCGCTCGAAATGGCGTGCGCTATTTTCCCGCCGGGATTCGTCAGATATCGTTTGCGAGCGATTCAGATCCGAATTCCTACGGCGCACCGCACGATCGTCGCGTGCGCGATCTCCGCGAAAAGAAGAGCGATCGCGAGGGCACCAGCTCCGATGAGACTGAGGAGGTGCCGGTCGACAAACAGAAGTATGATGCCGCCGAACAATCCCGAGCAGGCCATGCCGCCATACGTCGCCGTGTTGTTCAAGGCCAGCAGCAGAGGAGCAACTTGCGGCGCAGTCTTCACGGAGCCGATGTTGCTGAGGCACCATCAGGCCCCAGCCGCAAAGGCCCCACTGTTGGCGAATTCATGAAGCTCTTCGGGTACGGCAACCTGGCACCGGAAGCAAGCCTTCCGGCTCGATTGCCTCCCGGATCGCCCGATAAATCTGATCGATGAGCGGTATTTTCTTGGCGCGGTCGATTGCGACGGAAGGAGAAGCCATTGGTCCATGGTGCAGCCAGAATCGCTGATCTCGGTACTGTTTTCTGCCCAAGACCAGAACATATTTCGCTGCAACAACCGCACGAGCGGCAGGCTTCAGTTCCAACTCCGTAAATCAGGAGCTTGGAAGGCGATCATTGATTCATAGGTGAGATCGCTGGATCACCCGACTTGAGAGATGTCAGATGACGCAACAAATGCGTATCGCAATGAACGGATGTGCCCACTGCACGGACGCGCCGTCGCGCGTGCACGCGACGCAAGCCCATGCAGACACCAGTTCATGTCCATCTTTCAGTGAAGGAGAAAGCCATTGACCAGCAACTCAAAAATCTCGTGGCCAGGGACGACAAGATGATCCCGCAGTCAGCGCAATGGCAGATGTCGAAGCGCGCGGGCTCGACGGCCGGCGAGGTCCCGGGAAGTCACGCGATTTACGTCTCCAATCCCCGCACCGTGGCGGTGCTGATTGAGCAGGCGGCGGACGCCAGCTCATGATAGTCTGCGGCGGCCCGGGGCGTTATTGGTGCGTGTTCTCAGTTGGCGAACGCGCTTTCGCCAAACGATATCGGTGGGTGGGCGAGGGGGTGCTAATCATCTCAACAATCCGGAGAGGCTTCCGGAGCAACGGTGTCGAAGGGGCAGGCTCCCGATAATAAGCGCAGTAGCGCACGGAAAAGATCCGATGCAGTCGAACGTTCATCGCCTCAGCGAGGCGGACTTGGACTATGAAAGCTGGCGCAGCGCCGCACACGCTGTTGCCTGCTGCCGCCATACACCGCGGATTGCCCAATCCAAGTCTTTTGTCGGCCAAGCCAATCCCGGGAGCCTCTATGGGCTTCGGACGGTGGATATTGGCTTAAACGTGGATCGCGTCGATCGGACGCCGCGCGACATCCGCCTCGACGACGCCGATTACTATTATGCGGTCATTCAGACCGACGGCGAATCGAGCGTCACTCAAAATGATCGGACTGTCGATCTTACCCCGGGCACGGTGGCGTTGATCGATGTGGCGCGGCCCCTGACATACGCCATTGAGAATGCCAGTGGACGGTGGCGGACTTTGCACTTGCCGCGCCAGGCTGTGGTCACTCATCTTGGTTTCGAGCCGCGGGGTGGCGTGAGTGGGCGCAAGGACACTCACGCGGGACGTATCCTGGTCGATCTCCTGACTTGCAACGAGGATGAGGAGTCAATGCCCGAAAGGGCCAAAGCCTCTATGCAGCTGGTGATCTATGATCTGCTCAGCGGACTGTTTGCTCCATCCGATCAGCCGTCCATATCAGCTCACACGGATCGATTGTTCGGCCGGGTTTGCGACATCATCCAGCAGCGGTTCTCCGACCCCGGCTTCGGTCTCTGGGATATAGCCGTAGAATTGAAGATCTCGCCGCGCTATCTTCAGAAGCTGTTCGCGGCACGCGGCCTGGCCTGCAATCGCTTCGTCCAATCAGTTCGATTGGATCACGCCGCGCACCTTCTCCATCGCCGGACGACGCTGAACACACGACAGCCTCTCAGCGAAATCGCGTACGCTTGTGGCTTCAATGATTATCGGTATTTCTCTCGCCGATTCCGCCAACGCTTTGGCCATTCGCCGAGCCTTGATGGAACTGATCGCTATATCGCGGACGCCGCTGAACGCGACGCGCATGCTTCCGAAGATTGAGCAGCCATCCTAGCAGGCCATGACCGTTCTTCGAAAAAGTTCGGTTGGGAGGCAGGTACCTAGCGCAGGCGCGTTTGATCCGGCTGCCGTTCGTTTGGTCTCATCACAACAAGAAGACCTATGCTGTTGCCGCCTTATCCGAGGCGCGATCGTATAGGAGTCGCCATGCCAGAGCATTTTCAGCTGGATCACTATCTTGCGCGCATTGGCTTTGCGGGATCGATTAAACCAGATTGGGCGACCCTCGCGGCCATTCATGCCGCTCACGTAAACGCAATCCCTTTCGAAGGCCTCAACCCGCTACTGAGACGCCCGGTCAGATTGGATCTGGCTTCGTTGCAGCAGAAGCTTGTTTACTCTCGCCTTATCGCAAAAGCGGAATGGATTCATGTCGATTATCGTCACCACGCGATAGGCCGAGAGATTACTGAATCGAGTAGCGTGTTCAGCGCACCCAACCGATAGGATAGCCGCACCTCGGGCTACGCGGCGCTTCGGGCCAATAGGCAACACTCTAACGAGCAGGCGTCCAACTGAGGCGGTCGTAGCCGTCGCTCTCCTCCTGCAAGAGGCGATCCAGATCATCCTCGAAGATGGCCTGTGTTGCCTCGAACAGAGCTAACAGCTTGCGGGCTTCTGCTGTGTTTACACGTCTCTTGCGGACCAGCAGTTGCTGCCTTTCGACGATCTGGCGACCTCTGGCAACATGGCGACGAGCAAGGATGAGACGGTCGGAAATTTGAGACATTGGCGGCTTCCCGTTGCAGGCGGGAGCGCGATCGGTCTCTCAGTCATCGGCGCCTACGGCAACGCCTTAGCCGATGATGATCAAAGCATACTCCGTTTGGCGAACTCGGAAATTGTCCAATTCAACCCAGGTCAGTTAAATACGATGGCATGGACGGCCTGAATGAAGCCGCTTGCGGAGCTTCTTGATGATCTCCGCAGATCGTTCGCGTAATCTTCGATGACTCGCCGCGCCTCCTACAATAAGCGATGACTTGGGCTTCGGCGTCTCGTGACCTGGACATGGCTCGTCAGGCAGGTTCATGGTCCGATGGTTCACGCGCCTCAAAGTAGAGCATTGACCAAAATCAGAGAAGGCGTTTGAACCTTAGCAAGGGATGGAAAAGCGCCAGCGGCCCCGGGCGGCCATGGCCCAAAACGCTCAGGGACAACCAACCAGCTCGCAAAGGCAATTGCCCACATAGCCAGTTGCGAGTCCTGCATCAAAGACGGCCGAACGTCCGTTGAAGGTACGAAGCAAACGTGAACCGAAACAGAGGCCATATGCGCTAGGGGCCACTAGCCCACATCGCAAACGCGCGTTCTGGCGTTGGTGACGGATCATCATTCGATTTCATACCGGTATCCCTGGCCACGATTTATCGTGCGTGCCCGTGATGATCATCGAGCAGCTTCGCTCGGGGTTCCTAGGGTAGGTGTGAGGCTCTGGCGCCGGTAACGCGTTAGCGGATGTGCGCTTACATCCAACTGAAAGGGCATCTGTGTCTCACGACATCAGCAAGCCGGATCATTAGTACTGTGCTCAGAGTAAAGCATGCTGTTTGGACGGGGTACTCGCAGCTTCGCTGCGCATTTCATGTTGGAGTAGGCGATGAGCGAAATCTGGCAACTCTCGGCCACTGAACTGGCGCAGGGCATTGCGTGCCGGCAACTGAGTTCGGCGGAGGTAATAGATGCCCATCTGGCGCGTATCGATGCGGTGAACCCGGCGCTGAATGCGGTGGTGCGCGTGCTGGCCGACGAGGCCCGCGCGGCTGCGGCCCTCGCCGACAAAAAGCTCGCCGGCGGCGAGACCGTTGGCCCGCTGCATGGCGTGCCTTTTACCGTGAAAGAAAACATCGACATGGCCGGCCTGCCCACGACCTGGGGCGTGCCTGCGCTGGCCCAGGCGGTGGTGCCAGTTGATGCGCCGGTCGTCGAACGCATGCGCGCCGCCGGCGCCATCCCGATCGCCCGCACCAATCTGCCTGACATGGCGCTGCGCTTGCACACCGACAGTTCGCTGCACGGCCTGACGCGAAATCCCTGGCATCCCGGCCGCACCGCAGGCGGCACGAGCGGCGGCGAGGCCGCGGCGCTGGCCAGCGGCATGAGCCCGATCGGCCTTGGCAACGACCTCGGCGGCTCGCTGCGAATTCCCGCGACCGCCTGCGGCATCGCCTCCATCCGTCCAGCCGCCGGCCGGGTGCCCGACGCGGGCTTTGTGCCGGTCGAAGACCGCTTGCTGGCGGTGCAGCTGATGAACGTGCAGGGGCCGATGGCCCGCCGCGTGGCGGATGTGCGCCTCGGCCTGCGTGTCCTGATGGGCGCGCATCCGCGCGACCCCTGGTCGATCGATGCCCCGTTCGAGGGGCCGGGCTTGGCGCGGCCGGTTCGCGTGGCCGTGCTGCCCGAGCCGCCCGGCGGCGGCACCGATCCAAAGGTGGCGGCTGTGGTGCGGCGTGCCGCTCACGCACTGACTGACGCCGGCTATGTCGTGGAAGAAGCCTGCCCGCCGCGCTACGACGATGCGATCGGCTGCTGGCGCCGCCTGATCATGGGCGATTTCGGCTCGGTGCTGAATTTGCTGTCCCCGATGATGGGCACTGACGCGTTGGCCTTCCTGAACAACTTCAATGAGGGCATACCGCCTTTGGCCGACACCGCGTCATGGTCGCAATTGATGGCCGAACGCGACGGTATTGCGCGCGCATGGTCGACCTTCATGGCGGACCGGCCGTTGCTGCTGTCGCCGACCTGGACGCAATTGCCGTTCGAGCATGGTTTTGATTCGGCAACCCCCGCCGGCGCGGCCGCGACCAAGGAGATGATGCGCCCGGTCGTTCCGGCCAATCTGCTCGGGCTGCCTTCGGCCTGCGTGCCGGCCGGACGTGACGAGGCGACGGGGTTGCCGATCGGCGTGCTGATCACGGGCCAGCGGTTGCGCGAGGATTTGTGCCTTGAAGCGGCCGAAGCCATCGAGGCCCGCCTGGGCGTCGCGACGCCGATTGACCCGGTGCGCTGAAGGCCGGGGCAAGCAGAGTAACACATACTCGCTGTCGTTCCTGCGAAAGCAGGAACCCCGAGTGTGAGCGCAATTTCGGCTGAAGATCATCTGGGAAGAGATCCTGAAGCGCCTCGACACAATTGAAGTCCTCGACGAGCCGAACCGGGTATATTCGAACTTGATCAAGGGGTATGAGACCATGCCGGTCCGCATTGAAGGCTGAGCCGGGAGCATAACGCGATAGATCGGTGCCGCCTCCTGCGGCGGCACCCTCTGATTCGAAGGATTTTTGGCTTGGGTCCGAGACTCCAGCCGGCCCAAACAGCGCATTCCGAGCCGCTTGGACGACCCTCTATAAACATTCAAACTTCCCCAGACCGCTTTTTCTGAGACGTGGTTTCTCGTTCCTCAGCGCAACGTCCGGTCCTGGCCCATTGCGACAGATTTGATCTGTCGCGATGTGGTCCGCTCTCAGAGGCAAACCGGACTCGATTCGCTCGCCGCAAGTATTACGGCTTTTGACCCGTATCGGGCCTTCGCGTCGGCCCGCGCTCTGCGCGGATGGTAATCAGAGACGGCGCACGCGGATCACAACCGATTGTCCGGGCGCACAGGCAACGTGAAGGCAAAAACGGCCTCTTTGGGCTCGGCCCCGGTTGCCCACAATCGTCCCTCGTGCGCCTCAATGATTGAGCGGCAGATCGAGAGACCCATTCCCAAACCGCTCGACTTGGTCGTGTAGAAGGGATCAAAGAGGCGATCGATGCTCTCGGGCGCCATGCCGGGGCCCGAATCCTGCACCGCGATTCGTATTTCTTTCTGGTCGACTCTGTCCGTGTTGATTAGCAGCTGTCGCGTCCCTTCGTCTGAGCCGCTCATCGCTTCGATCGCATTGATAATCAGGTTGAGGACGACTTGCTGCAGTTGGATTCGATCCCTTTGAACAGGCGGCAGCCCCTCGGTGAGCTGCGTCTGAACGGAAACACGGTTCTTGGCCGCTTCGTGTCGGGTCAGTGCAACGACCTCGAGGATCGTTTCGTTAATAGCCAATGCGTCCCTTCGCGGAGGGGCCTTCTTGACCAGCGCGCGTGTCCGGTCGATGACGTCGCTGGTCCCGACGCCCGCCTGTACGATAGCATCGAACGCGTGCCGGCCCTCGTCCAGATTTGGCGGTTGGGCACGGAGCCAATTCAAGCCGGCGTTGGCGCAAGCGACGACCGCTGCGAGCGGCTGCTTGATTTCGTGGGCAATTGATGCCGTCAGGTGGCTCATCGTTGCGACGCGGTTCGCGTGCGCGAGTTCCATCTGTGCCTGAGTGTATGCCCGTTCGGCTCTCTTCTGAGCGGTCAGGTCGAGCACGAAGGCAACACCTTCCTCTGACGCTTCTTCGAACATCGCCATTCCGACCAGTACCGGCACGCGGCCACCGTTCCTTTGGACGTATTCTGTCTCGTAGGGATGGATCACTCTGGTCGCCTTTAGCTCGGCCAAGCGTTGCTCGTCGACACTGCGCGTTTCGGCGGGAGTCAATTCCGTCCAACGCAGGCGCTTGGAGACGAGATCGTCGCGGCTGTATCCAGTAATGCGGAGAAAGGCTTCATTCGCGTCAACGAGCCGACCGTTAGGACCCCAGATGAAGATACCGACGATGTTGGCGTCGATCAGGCGACGCACTCTCGCCTCCCGTCTTTGAAGTTCGACGAGAAGTTCGATGAAGCCGATAGACATGGAAATCATCGCGAACAGAATGACCAGCCAGTTGAGGTCGCGATGAAGAGCCTCCATGGCCTTCCTTGCTTCATCCATCCCAGTGACCATCGGAAGAACGTACATGGTCGCTAGGTCGGCCGCATAAAACAAAGCAACAGCCAGCAGTCCCAAGTTGATGAGCAGCAGGCTGATTCGCGGCCGTTCGAAGCGCTTTCCATGACTGATCAGTCGGCAACGCCATATGCCATAGACGGTAACTGCTATGATCAGGAGATCGATAGCCGTCATCAGAGGCACGGACTCCGAGATCATGGCTTCGTCCGGAACTCGCGGCCGAATGAACTTAGCCGATCGTGTCGCACGCGCAGAACGTTAATCTAGTCTCAATTATTCGAAACAGCTAGCGGGTGCTCGCACTCTGTGACCGACGAAATGTCCGGTCATGGCCCATCGCGTCATTTCGCTGCAAAGCAGCGCGTTCGTCACTTTCAGATCAAAGCAGACATCAGATGCCAGACTGGACCGGCTGGCTTTGTCGAGAATGACCCATTGCGGACCTTCGCGAATGTTTGCTCTTCCGCCGCTTCCGAGGGTACACCGGACATCAACCGTCGTAACCCCCGCCGCCGGAATTTATGAGTACACGGCCTCGTCAATCGTTCAGTGGCTCCTCCGTTACGAATGACTATGCTCCGGAATTCTGTTTACTTCATCGCGCCATCGCTGTTGGAGATGTCGGCGGCTACTTTCCACTCGCCGCCGACCTTCGTCCAAACGGTAACGTATTTGCCGACGTCTTTCACCATTCCTTTATTGTCGTCGAAGCTCAGCTCATAAGTACCGACGTCATAAGCCATGTCGCCATCGTTCGAGACAATGAGCTGAGTGGAGGCGAAGGTCAGGTTGACATTCCTCATGCTGAGCAGTCTCTGCCAGGCGGCGGTGATGGCCACAGTGCCCCGCGCGAGTGGCGCATTGGCGTTGAGCATCGCACCGTCGGACGCATAGAATCCCGCGCAGGCGACCGCGTCTTTAGCCCGCACCGCCGCATCCCATTTCTGGCCCAACTCGCGAATCTTTTGCTCGTCAGCGGACAGGTCAGCACGCACCGGGAGCGCCGCTGCCTTGTCGGCGCAGACCGCGATGCCGATCAGGAGCAGCAGCGTCAAAATCGACAGCGTTCTCCAGGATAGCATCTTCACCTCCATCATCAATATGGGGGGCGGGACGACTGAAGCCTGACCGCTTCGTCGCTCCGGCATTCATCGAGATATCCACCACCCGACAAGAATGAGCTTGCAACGCCGGCGAGGGAAATCACCTCTCGCCATAGAGTCGATAGACGATCGTTATTGCCGCCGCGTGATACCGTAGCGACGAATGCCACCAGCCGCCTCTACAGAGACTTCTAAACCCGTTGCCGCCGTTGGACCAATCGAGGTTGCGCGTCCCGACGCGCCGCCGTCCTTGACCATGACCCCGGCATTACGGTGGATTTGTCGTGCGCCACGTCGCCGACGGGACGCCGGACCGAGGTAAGAGAGGGAAAGACATCGCCATTTGCAGATGGGGGCAGGATGCCTGCAATAGAAATTTCGGAAATCCGGAGTTGCGTTCAGGTGTGGTGGTGGCGGGAAGCCAAGTCTGCCGACCCGCCATTCGATCCGAGCTGAACCCGAACGCGCTAGGTCGCCTCTTGGCCCTTCTGAGACCTGCCGACGGACACCAAGAATGTCCGCTCATCGGGCAAGACCGGAAGCGACTGGCCGCTCGCTTTACGAACGCCCGTCGGCATAGTCTCTGCCATCCACGTGGCGTATGGAGGTTCTACTACTTTGGGTCCGTCGCAATTTCGCGAGCCGACTCGACCGGCACCCCGTAGTAGTCGGCTCCGGCCGATCTGAACTTCTTCGCAAGCTCACCCGCCTGACCGAAAGCCTTTACTGTATCGTCGGCCGAGAGTGCCACCGTCGTGGTTATGTCGGACAGGCTTCCGCCAGCTGCCGCCGCAAGCACGGCCGACACCAGTGTACGCTCGTCGGGTGCTTCGGCTACTATCAGCCAGTCGTACCGTCCCAAGGTGAGGTACCAACTGATTAGACGACCGCCGGCGGGGGCGAGCATCTCAGCGATCGCCTCAGAACGGTTCTCCGGCTTCGCGGTCATTGCGCGGATCGCCGCCGGGGTGTACCGCCCTTGCGAAATGTAGATTGTCATATTGTTCTCCTGTCTAACGTGCTCCGTCGTCGCTCATTTTAGGTCGCCGACCGCTCGCGCGGATCGGCCTTGAACCTTAGCCGTAGCCCGCAGATCTTAGCCACCGGTCGCAATACGGAAATCCTGCCGGCCTCCGCTTTCTGATCGCTCCTGATTTTTCTGCATCATGTTCTCGCGGAGCTTCAGCCCGTTAAGCGCGCTGACCTCTACAAACCGGCGGCATTTTCAGTGAAGTACAAGGTCACGCCTTCCAGTCGCCGACGCAGAGCATCGCGATTTGCTGATACTCGACCACCACGTGCCTTCAGGAACTTATCTTAACTCACTCCACGCGGCATCTCCTGAGCGTGCAGATGAGGACATCATCGCACTGGGATTTCCAGACTACGGTCCGCACGACGAGCTCAGCAAACGCCTAGGAAAGATCATTGCAAGGCCGACCAAACACGGAGTGAAATTGATGGAAGTGTCCGCGATGCTGCCTGGCGGCATTGGCGGCGGCCCAATCGTAAATGATCGCTATCAGGTTGTTGGGGTCGCGCAGCGGGGCGGTCATTCAGAACCCGGCAAATCGCGGTAGATCCATACGGCGGAGGTACCGTTATAGGTTAGTAATATTGCCAATCTGCGATCTGCGGCGGGTCGTCCATGGTGTTTGCCATGATGGCCTAACCGGCTTTAACTTTCACGCGGAAGCTGTGGTAAAGGAACCAATTCACGCGAAGGAACTTGGGTTTGCAACCGAGGTCGTGTTCAGCTTGCATCGTAAGTGTTCAGCTTGCATTGTAATCTAGCATCGGAAAGCCTGTCCCTAAGTCAGATCCAGCGCCGACGGCAGCCGTGATGTCTGTACTGCGGTGCAGCGGTGTCTTGTCTGTAGGAGCTGGTTTTGAAGGGTTGACCTTGCCGCTCAGAAAATGCGGTCACACGGCGCGACCCGCAATTGACTCCCATCGGATCAGAGCCAACCGATTGGCAGCAAAATGAGTGCCCCCAAAGTGATCCGGGCAGGCCGCCCAAGCTCCACCGACACGGAGGTAACGGTGTCATGGACGAGATCGAAGCAAGGACGATCCGCAAGATAATGTGGCGTTTGCTGCCCTTCCTCTTCATCTGCTACTTCGTCGCGTACCTCGACCGGGTGAACGTCGGTTTCGCCAAATTACAGATGAATTCGGCGCTCGGCCTGTCGGAGGCTGCATACGGCTTCGGTGCGGGCCTGTTCTTCATCTCCTATTTCCTGTTTGAAGTACCATCCAACCTTGCGCTCGATAGGTTCGGCGCTCGGCTCTGGATCGCCCGCATCATGCTGAGCTGGGGTGTCATCTCTGGATTGTTCGCCTTCATCCCCTCGATCTCAGCGGCTACCGGGATCTCGACCGAGTGGGTGTTCTACATCCTCCGTTTTCTGCTCGGTCTCGCCGAGGCGGGCTTCTTTCCCGGGATCATTTTTTACCTGACGCTGTGGTTCCCCTCGATCTACCGCGCCCGGGTCGTCTCGCTGTTTATGCTGGCAATACCGTTCTCGTCGATTGTGGGCGGCCCGATTTCCGGGGCTCTGCTGAACATCGTCGGCGCTGGATTGGATGGCTGGCAATGGCTCTTCATCCTCGAAGCCTTGCCGTCGATACTAATGGGCTTCGGGGTCGTCTTCTACCTGACCGATCGACCGGCGCTTGCCACGTGGCTGGCCAACGACGAGAGGGGCTGGCTCGAACAACGGCTAGAATCCGAACGGCAGCATAAGGTGGCCGTCGAGCACCTGGGCATCGTCAGGGCGCTCACCGACCTCCGTGTCCTTGCTTGCGCGTTCGTCTACTTTTGTCTGAACGCGGCGAGCTATGGTGTGGCGTTCTTCTTGCCGACGATCATCAAGGACTTCGGCGTGAGCAACTTCCAGACCGGTCTGCTGTCCGCTGTGCCGTTCTTGTTTGGCGCCGTCGGAATGGTCCTCCTGGGCCGCAACTCCGACCGCACATTGAGGCGTCGGGAGCACGTTTGCTTCGCCATGCTTCTCGCCTCGATCGGTCTGGCCGGCGCGGGTCTCGTCTCCGCCCCGGCGCTGGTGCTTGGCTTCCTCTGCCTGAGCCAGATCGGCGTTTCCGCGACGCCCCCTCTGCTATGGCCGATACCCAGCGCGTTCCTGACGGGAGCTTCGGCTGCAGCCGGGATCGCGGGGATCAATGCGCTCGGCAACCTGTCCGGGTTCGCCGGGCCTTTCCTTATGGGCTACCTCAAAGATGCGACCGGCAGCTTCACCGCCGGGCTGCTGGCCTTGGCCGGTTGCGCCTTGGTCGGTGGCCTCGTCGTCCTGACGCTTAAAGTTAGTCCGCGACTAGAGATGGCCGGCGCTGCGCCGGGCGGGCCCGCACCGGCGGCGGCCCGTTGAGAGGACCAGGCGATGAGAGTCGATGAGTTTGGGATGTGGACCGATTCCAGGTGAAGCCGTTCCCGGTCGCCAAGGCATCTGCGTGAGAGAGCGCTCCACGCCGCCGCGAAACGAGATAGCCGCTGTGGTAACGCGCAGCCATCCCATCAGACCGGCAGGTGAGGGTTCTCCTTCAGGAGCCAGACTCCGGTTCAGCCTGGATAGAACCGCGGGGGCAACGATCACTCCCATATTTCGCATGCGACCGAAGGATTCTTTGCACAAAGCCGAGGCCGGCAGGTTTCACGCAGCGCTACGCTCTACACGAGCTGTCGCCGCCCAGAGTTCCGAAGCGGCGTAAATTTGAGAGCGGCAGCATCCGCCGCTTCGTACGGCCGGGCGGCGGCTCAAAGGCGGGGATCGGGCCGTGCTGGTCTTGGCCTCTGCGTCCTTTACAGAGGCCGGGATTCAGTCTGATAGGGTCGCGGAGCCCTGTCTGGACCGCCGCTCATCGCTGAGCTGGGCCTCGCGCGGCATCCGGCCGCGTAACCCGTTCTAAGGGATCAAGATGGCGCCTGAAGGTCGGCTTCAGGCCCTCTAAGGCTGGCGGCTCTGCACGGGAGAAGTCCCGAAAGGTGGGTTTCTCTCGCCTACCGAGAACACCTGAGCCGTAGCGATTGAGCAAGTTTCTTTACAGGTTCTCTCCCTCCGCCATTTATGCGAGTTTGTACGCCGGACTACGATTTGGACGGTGTTGCACGCGATATCACGCCGTTGCACACGCAGGGCATTCTAGAGCTTTGCTTAGCGGGTGGTTCAAGGCAACGGTCTCGAAGTGCATAATGCAGACATCTAAAACTGTCTAAGCGGTGAACGAGAGGTGCGAACGATCTCCGCACCTCCCACCAACGGGCTTACAAAAACCCGATAGAAATCCACGGCACTACAGCCACTAGAAGTGTGCCGAGGAGTAAGGCCAGTATGTACGCGACGATCGGACCCATGCCTTCGTCGGGATGAATTCGACTGATCGCGCAGGCTGCGTAATAGCCAACGCCGAAGGGCGGGGCAAAAAGACCGATTCCCATCGCGAGAACGACGACCATCGCATAGTGGACCTCATGGACGCCCACTTGACGAGCAATGGGGAAGAGCAGTGGTCCAAAGAGCACGATGGCAGGAATACCTTCGAGTACACTCCCGAGGATGACGAACGCGATGATGGTGACGATCAGAAATGCCGGCGCACCACCGGGCAAGGAGGTCATGAACTTCGCAAGCCATGCCGAGAAGCCCGACTGGGTCAAAGCCCAGGCCATTCCCGTCGCCGCACCGATGATGAAGAGGATCGCGCCGGAGAGAGCCGCGGTCTCAACCAGCATCGGATAGAGGCGACGCCAGTCAAACTGGCGATAGATGAGAAGCCCAGCCAATATGGAATAGACGATGCCGATTGTCGAAACCTCGGTCGCAGTCGCGACCCCTTCGATAACCGCGGCGCGGATCACAAAGGGAAGGGCAATAGCGGGAATAGCAATCAGAAACGCACGACCAACTTCTCGGCCCGTCGCTCGCTTGACGTGGGATAAGTCCTGCCGACGGTATCGCCACCACACGACCGCGCACAGCCCGATCGCGAGCACGATGGCTGGCAATAACCCACCGGTGAACAGCGCGGCGATTGACACGCCGGTCACCGATCCGATCGTGATCAGCACCAAGGAGGGAGGGATCGTCTCGGTCTGGGCGCCGGTAGCCGCCAACAGTGCGACGAGGTCGCCGCGCTTTGCGCCGCGCTTGGTCATTTCAGGGAAAAGCACGGGCGCTACCGCCGCCATGTCGGCCGCCTTGGATCCTGAAATGCCTGAGACCAAGTACATCGCACCGACCAACACATACTGGAGGCCGCCCCGGACGTGGCCGAGCAGGCTGGCAAGGAACCCGACCATGGCGCGTGCCATGCCTGTCATTTCGATTAACAGACCGAGAAATACAAACAGGGGTACCGCAAGAAGGATGAGATGGCTCATGCCTTCGTCCATGCGGCCGATGACAACCACGTCGGGCGTGCTGGTGGTCAGCGTGATATAGCCGATGGTTGCCAGGCCGAACGCGAAGGCGATCGGCACCGCCGCAAAAACCATCGCCCCGACGATGAATACAAAGAAGATCAGCAAGTTGAGATTGCCGAGCGGTTTCAGCACCGGCGCTAGTAGCGCCAGAACTGCGACCAGCGATCCCACCGCGACGACGGCCCCAACGAGGTGCTTGAGATTGGCCGTGGCCGCCAGCCTTAGGCTTGCGACGATCAGCATCAGGCCAATTCCGACCGGAAGCGCGGCGGCCCGCCAGGTGTTGACGATGCCCAGTGCAGGAGTGGTGACATAGACTTCGTCGGCCGCGAACTCGTACGCCGGTTGAATGACCAAAAGCAGGAATGCCAACGATGCGGCTGTCGCGAAAACATCGAGGAACAACCTGGCTTCAGGGCGGATCATGCCGATGACCGCCGTCATCCGCATATGTTCGGCTCGTTGGAAAGCGATAACTGATCCCAGCATCGCGAGCCATAGGAACAGAATGCCAGCAAGTTCGTCCGACCAGACAATCGGCGCCTGGAGCACGTAGCGGGAAATGATGCCGACAAAGAGGACGATCACCTCGGCAACGACGAGCAGTGCGGCAGGGACGGCGACGACAGGCTTGAGCGCGCGGTTCACGCTCACGACAATCTTTCGCCATCCGGAGGCCGGTTCGGGAAGGGCAAGAGCCGCCCCTTCTATGTGTCCGTGTTCCATGGCGGTCAACCCAGCTTACCGGCGGCTTTCTCGAGCTGCGCCCATGCTTCTTCACCGAATTTGGCTTTCCAGTCGGCATAGAAGCTCGTCTTCGCCAGCGCCTGGCGGAAGACCGATCGGTCGACCTCGAGGAATTGCATGCCCTTTGCGGTCAAATCGTTGCGTAGGGACTCGCTGAGCTTCGCGATATCCGCCCGTTCATCATTCGCAGAGCGATCGAACTCGCGCGTCACGATCTCTTGCACGTCTTTCGGAAGCTTCTCGAAGGCGCGCTTGTTGCCGAGAATCCAGTAGTTGTCCCAAACATGCCCGGTCAGGCTGCAGGTCTTCTGCACCTCATACAAGCGCGCCGTCGCGATGATCGGAAGCGGATTTTCCTGACCATCAACGACCTTGGTCTGCAGCGCGGAATAGACTTCGTTGAAGTTGATCGGTGCCGGACCCGCGCCAAGAGCTAGAAACAGCGAAGTCAAATTCGGAGCAGCAGGGACCCTCAGCTTGAAGCCCTTGAGATCCTCCGGCTTCTTGATCTCGCGCCCCGAGGACGTAATGTGCCGGAAGCCGTTGTCCCACGGCTTTGACACCGCCATGATCGGCGTCTTTGCAATCTGCGCGCGGATATAGGCGCCGAGTTCGCCATCCATGGCCTTCCACACCGCATCATAGTTGGGAAATAGGAAGCCCAGGTTGACGGTGCCGGCGGCCGGCACGAGCGTGGCCAAGATCAGAGAGGAGAGGTTGAAGAATTCGACACTTCCGTTGCGAACTTGTGTCAAGAGATCGGTATCCGAGCCGAGTTGATTGGCGGGGAAAACGTTGATCTCGAGACGTCCGCCGGTCGCCTCCTTGATGCGATCGGCCGCTTCTTTGGCGCGAACGTTTACGGGATGCGTCGGGTCCTGCCCGGTCGCAAGCTTGTATGTGAATTCTGCCGCCGCAGCGGGTCGTGTGAGGATGGCGCAGAACGGGACGGCCGCGCCGGCCAAGAGTAATTTGCGACGACTGATGGCGATCGGTTTACGTTGGGTCATGGGTTCCTCCTTGTTAGTGCGAAGTGGTCTATTCACCGGTAGCGGGACATGATTGCAGCTTCGACCGGCTCTCGGACGCCGGGTTCGGGTAGCAGCCATCCTTCTGCGCGGTGGGGCCGCGCAGCCGATGTTTTTTCGCAGTCGAACGTGACGAAGGGACGATGCGCGCTTAGCGCAGCCACTCCTTGATCTGCCGCGAGACTTCGGCAGTGGAAATTCCGTAGCGATCGTGCAGCGTGGGGAGCGCCCCTGCGGCAAGAAACTCGTCGGGTAGCGCGACCTGACGGAAGGCAGGATGGACTCCCGAACGCATCAGCAGAGCCGCAACCGCCTCCCCGAGGCCGCCGATGGTGGTATGATTCTCGGCGACGACAACGAGGCGACCGGGCTTGCCGGCCTCGCGCAGGATCGCTTGCTCATCGAGCGGCTTGATGGTCGGAACATGCAGCACGGCAGCATCGACTTTGTCGTCAGCAAGCGCTTTGGCGGCTTCCAGCGCGCGCATGGTCATGATGCCCGAAGAGATGATCAGGACTTCCCGCCCGTCGCGGATTAGCGACGCCTTGCCGAGCTCGAAGCGGTAGTTGTATTCGTCGAGCACAAGCGGCACCTGGCCGCGCAGCAGTCGCATGTACACCGGTCCCCGATGAGCGGCGATGGCCGGAACGATTTGCTCGATCTCATGAGCGTCGCAAGGATCGATCACCGTCATGTTCGGTATCGCGCGGAAGAGGGCGAGGTCTTCCGCCGCCTGGTGGCTTGGGCCGTAACCGGAAGTGAGGCCGGGCAAGGCGCAAGCGATCTTCACGTTGCGGTCCTCTTCCGCAATCGTCTGATGAATAAAGTCGTAGGCGCGTCGCGACGCGAACACCGCATAGGTCGTCGCAAAGGGCATGAAGCCTTCGGCCGCCAATCCAGAGGCGGCGCCGAACAGCAGTTGCTCGGCCATGCCCATCTGATAGTAGCGATCCGGAAACTGCTTCGCGAAGATATGCAGGTCCGTGTACTTGCCGAGATCGGCCGTGAGCCCGACGACCTCCGGCCGGCTCCGTGCCAGTTCGACGAGCGCGTGGCCAAACGGCGCAGGTTTGGTCCGTTGGCCTTCGGCCGCGATCGACGCGATCATTGCAGAGGTAGTGAGCCGCGGTTTCCCGGGGCTAGCTGGGGCTGCCGATTTCATGACCTGTCTCCCGCATCGAGTTCTGCCAGGGCGAGCTGCCATTCGTGCGGCTCAATCCGGATGAAATGGTTCTTTTCGCGCTGCTCCAGGAAAGGAACGCCCTTTCCCATGAGGGTGTCGGCGACGATCACGCGCGGTTGCGGTTCGGGGTGCGAACTCGCTGCGTCAAAGGCCGCTACGACGGCGTCGAGGTCATTGCCGTCGACCCGGCCTACGAACCAGCCAAAGGCTTCGAGCTTGTCGACCAACGGCTCGAATCCCAGCATCTGCTTTGAGGGGCCATCGGCCTGCTGATTGTTAACGTCGATGATCGCGATCAGATTGTCGAGCTTGTGGTGTGCTGCCGACATCATCGCTTCCCACTTCGAACCCTCGTCGAGTTCTCCGTCGGAGAACAGTGTGAAGACGCGACTTTTGGAGCCCTTTCGCTTCAAGCCGAGACCCATGCCGACCGCGATACTTAGTCCGAGGCCCAGTGACCCGCCGGACATTTCCATGCCGGGCGTGTAGGAGGCCATGCCAGACATTGGAAGACGGCTTTCGTCGAAGCCGTACGTCTCCAGTTCGGCTTCCGGGATAATGCCGGCCTCGATCAGTGCGGCATATAGGGCGATGGCGTAGTGGCCGTTGGAAAGAAGGAAACGGTCACGATCTTCCCAGATGGGCTCCTCGGGCCGGTAGCGCATCGCGTGAAAGTATGCGACCGCTAGCACATCGGAGATGTCGAGAGCCTGCGCGATGTAGCCTTGGCCTTGCACTTCGCCCATGAGCAGGGCGTTACGGCGAATGTTGCGCGCACGCTGTGCAAGGGTCGGCGTGTTAACAAACGTATTCGTGGACATCCTTCTCTCCATCGCTTCTCTCAGTGAATGAGCATCCCGCCGTTGACGTCGATCACCGCGCCGGTGACGTAGGCGGAAAGGTCCGAAGCGAGGAATGTGTAGATTCCCGCAACATCCTTCGCTTCCCCGAGCCTTCCCAGCGGAATGCCTTCCAGAATCTTCGCCCTCATTTCGTCAGTGAGCTTGCCGGACGTGATGTCGGTGCCGATCAATCCCGGCGTGACGCAGTTGACGCGAATTCCATCGGCGCCAAATTCCCGCGCCATCGCCTTGGCAAGCCCAAGGACGCCCGCCTTTGCTGCCGAGTAGTGCGGTCCACCGAAAATGCCGCCACCGCGCTGGGCTGATACGGACGACATGCACGCAATGGATCCGGACTTGCGCTTCTGCATGTGCGGAATCACCGCCTGAGACAGGAACAGTATGCCCTTGAGATTGACGTCCTGAATCCGGTCCCAGTCGCCCGGCTTGATGTCGAGGAACTTCACCGGCTGGGTAATACCAGCGTTGTTGATCAAGACGTCGATCTGACCGAAGACGCTGGCGACGGTTTCGACCGCTTTCAGGCAAGCGGCCTGGTCGGCGACGTTGCAAGCCACTCCAATATGAGCGTCGCCCAGATCTTTTGCGGCGGCTTGCGCGGCGGGGCCATCGAGATCGAGGATAGCGACGCGAGCGCCTTCTTCGGCAAACCGTCTGGCGGTCGCGAGGCCAATTCCGCGCGGCGAAGCCGCACCTGTAATAATGGCTGTCTTGCCGCGAAGCAGCATTCGATCCTCCCTGTGTCTATTCTTCCAAGGCGCTGCGGTCGGCAGCCGGTCCTCTTCACCCCATTCCTAGGTCCGAGGCGCTGCAGGGACAAACGCGCTGTTGTCTTGGATATGTGAATCTGGTTCACTCATAGGCATGCTGCTGTCGAGCATCCCGATCTCGGCGATCCGAGCCTTCGAGGCGGCTGCGCGCACCGGCTCCTTCAGCGGCGCGGCCGACGAACTGCATTTGACTCCGAGCGCAGTCAGTCACGCCATCCGCAAGCTCGAAAGCACGATGAGCACCACTCTGTTCGAAAGGAGTGCACGTTCCGTCCGTCTGACGCCGGCGGGCGAAAACCTGATGCGTCACGCCGGCGCGGCTTTTGACAATCTGCGACGTGGCATCGAAGAGGTTGCCGGTCGCGGGCCGCAGCTCTTGAGGGTGCATTGTGCGCCAAGTTTCGCCGCGCAATGGCTGGCCCCGCGATTGACAAAATTCCTCGCTGCCGAACCGCGGCTCGAAGTGAGGCTTGCCGCCAACACCGACTATGCTCGGTTCACCAATGACGACTTCGATCTTGACATTGTTTATGGTCAGCCGCGCGGCGAAGGCGTCGATGTGATACCTCTTGGGGAAGAAACTGTTACCCCGCTTTGCACGCCTGAAGTCGCGAAAAAGATTCGCAAGCCAAAGGATCTTTTGGGCGCGGTGCTCATCCGTTCAGACGTTAAGCAAGTGCAGTGGCATCAATGGTTCACTGCGAACGGACTTGAGCCGCCGGCCATCCACGGAATGCGTTTTGATCGCAGCTTCCTCGCGATAGCCATGGCATGCGGCGGTGTCGGCGTTGCTTTGGAATCGACTCGTCTGGCCGAGCGTGAAATGGCATCTCGCAGATTGGTGGCGCCGTTGGTCGGTCGTTCTGTCGACATTCGATACGTCGGCCATCATCTGGCATTTCCGCGTGCAAGTCGGCAACGCCGCGCCCTGCGAACGTTCGTGGATTGGATCACGTCGGAACTCGCGCTGGCCGATAAGGGTTAGTTCGAGTTGAGTTAGGAAAACCCGCTGGCCATCTGCCAGCCGGTGGCGCAGTGCGCTCTCGCCGCTGTGCATCAATTCCGATCATCGCGCGGCGGCTGCCTTCGGAGGGCAAATGGTCGCCCGACATGCAAGGGACAACGCATCCGACCAGTCCCAAGGATCGTGTTTTGCAGCATCTGTGACCTCGCCGCCACGCTCATTCATACGCCGCACCACGCTGCGTCGCGAAACTGGCATAAGGTACTGTTGTCGATGAAAAGATCTATCAGCGGAAAGAGATTCTGTCGGAGACAAAATACTATCTTCCAGCGTAGCTTAGAGTGTGGGTTTTGGTCAAGGAAAGACAGAAACGCTTTATCTTTCAATGGGGATTGACTGACACTCTCTCCGCCATTTACACGATTTTGTACCCCAAACTACGATTTCGCGCGCTGGGGTTCGTTAGTTGTGCCGAATGCACGCCAGTGGCTTGCATGAGGGACTCCAAGTGATCGTCCCATCAACAAGGATGTGGACGCGCCGATCTTCCAGGTGCCGTTGGGGCGAAGCATCAGCGGCAAATCTTCGGGCGCGATACCGAGCCGTTCGACTAGGTCGTGTGGACAGTTACCTTATCCAGAGCAGAGTAGCGGCGATGGTGACAACGGCGAAGTAGTTTCGCGGGGTCTTTTCGTAGCGCGTGGCGACACGCCTGAACTGCTTCAATTTTGAGAAACAGCATTCGACGAGGTGACGCTCGGCGTAAAGGGGCTTGTTGAGCGGATATTTCTTGGTCCGCGAAGGATTATTTGGAATGACGGCCTGTGCGCCCTTTGCGGCGATGGCGGTTCTGTACGCGTCGGAATCGTAGGCCGCATCCGCCATGACGAACTCGGCTGCAAAACCCTCGACGAGGGGCTGGGCTTGTGGGGCATCGCCGGCTTGGCCTGCCGTCAGGAAGAAACGGACCGGACAGCCCAAGCCGCGGACGGCCATATGGATCTTAGTCGTCAGGCCGCCGCGCGATCGACCGATGGCCTGATTTTGAGCCCCCCTTTTGCGCCGCTGGCGTGCTGGTGGGCGCGGACGATGGTGGAATCGACGATCAGGTATTCAAAGTCCGGATCATCCGCCAGCGCCTCGAACATGCGCAGCCAGACCCCTTTGGCGCTCCATCGGCTGAAGCGCCGGAACACGCTATTCCAGTCGCCGAACGGTTCAGGCAGATCGCGCCACGGCGAGCCGGTGCGCACAATCCACAAAACGCCCTCAACGAACATCCGGTTATCGCGCCCCGTCGAACCGCGCTGGTCCGGCCGGCCGATGATCAAGCCGGATATTCGATCCCATTGCACATCGCTCAGAACCAGCCGATCCATGACACCCAAGACTTCCTCCTAAAAGAAAGCCTTGAATCACGTTCAATCTGATTTGAGAATCCCAAGAGTCCACACGACCTAGCTCGCGACCATCGGGCCGCCCGGGTTTGCCGCGCGTTCGTCTCTTCATCGACTCGGTTGCCGCTGTTCTCGGCCCCGGACGGCGTCTTTGGCGGTTGTGCTAATCGATGAAGGCCGCAAGCTCGTCCGGTGTCCCTGAGGGGAAGGCTTCCTTGAGAAAGTCGAGGAACGCGGATACGCGAGCGCTCAGCAATCGGCGCGATGGATAGAGTGCCCAGAGGACGATCTCCGGTCCGTCGACATCACCCCAGTGGACAAGCTTGCCGGCGGCCAGATCGTGACTCACGAGCGACACAGGAAGGCGTGCGGCGCCCACGCCTGCGCGGACCGCATCGCGGACCATGACGATCGACGACAGGCGAAGCACCGGGGCGGTCGTGATCCGAGAGTTTCCGCTTGACGACTTCACATCCCATGCGGATGTCAGATCGCTCACCCCGCGCACCACGGTCGGAACGGCAAGATCGCGCGTAGGACGACTTAGGTCGGGGCTCGCCACCACCACCAGTCGATCGCGCATCAGGATTCGTCCGACAAGGGTTTCGTCCGGATCCGGATTGACCCTGATCACCAGGTCATAGCCTTCCTCGATCATGTCGACGGCGCGGTCTTCCGTCGTGACCTCGAGCCGAACCTCCGGGTATCTCAGCGCGAACGCGGCAGCCAGCTTTCCCATCGCGGTCTGCGAAAAAAGCAGAGGCGCGCTGACCCGTAACCGGCCTCGCGGCTTGTCCCCGCCCGAAGCGATCGCCGCCGCCGTCTCGTCGAGCTCGGCGAGCAATGCTCCTGTCCGCTCAAAAAGCGCTCGACCTTCCTGAGTAAGCTTCAGTGTGCGCGTTCCGCGCTCGAACAACCGCAGATCGAGGCTGCTCTCCAGTTCCGAGACTCGGCGGGAGAGCGTCGCTTTCGGGCGGCCGGCGGCCCGGGCGGCCCGTCCAAAGCCTCCATGGCGGGCGACGAGGTTGAAATCGGCGAGGGCCAGCAAATCCATTCGTTCCACCAGTGAGACGATCTGTCTAAATATAGCGTCTATCTGGCTGAATTTGGATCACTAATTTGCGGGGGTGTCGCAACCCACCCGGAGTGATCCCCATGACCATCCTCGTTACCGGCGCCACCGGCAATGTCGGCCGCCACGTCGTCCAACAACTCGTCGAGCGCGGCGCCGATGTCCGTGCCCTCGTGCGCGATCCTGCAAAGGCCAACTTCCCGGCAAGCGTTAACGCCGTGAAAGGCGACCTGCTGGACGTCGACTCGCTGCGCAGCGCGTTCTCGGGCGTCTCGACCCTGTTCCTGCTCAACGCAGTGGTGGCGGACGAATTCACCCAGGCGCTGATCGCGCTCAACCTGGCGCGAGAGGCCGGCATCGAGCGCATCGTGTACCTGTCGGTGATCCACAGCGACGTCTACGTGAACGTGCCCCACTTCGCCGGCAAGTTCGGAGTCGAGCGGATGATCGAGCAGATGGGCTTTAGGGCCACCATCCTGCGCCCCGCTTACTTCATGAACAACGATCTCACGATCAAAGACGTCATGACTGGCTACGGCATCTACCCGATGCCGATCGGCAGCAAGGGCCTCGCCATGATCGACGCGCGCGACATCGGCGAGATCGCTGCTATCGAGCTCGTCCGCCGCGAGACGTCCGTCGCGTCGCTTCCGCTCGACCGGATCAATCTCGTCGGTCCGGATGTGCTGACCGGCGCGAAAGCTGCCGCCATCTGGTCGGAGGTGCTGGGTCGCACGATCGCATATCCGGGCGACGATACCGCCGGCTTCGAGAAGAACCTGAGGCAGTTCATGCCGAGCTGGATGGCCTTCGACATGCGGCTGATGAGCGAGCGCTTCCTCACTGACGGAATGATCCCCGAGGCCGGCGACGTCGAGCGTCTGACCGCTCTCCTGGGCCGTCCGCTGCGCTCCTATCGCGACTTCGTCGCCGAGATCACGGCCGCTGCCTGATGGCAGCGGCTTCACCCAAACGCGACAACCAAGGAATACGACCATGATCCATTCGACCGCCACCGTTCCGGTGAATCCGAAAGGCGAGATTCCGCTGACCCGCGCGCAGGTGTGGAAGGGCCTTGTTCTCAAGGCCCGCGACGCCCGGCTGTTTCTTCCGCCCAATCTCTGCACGCGTTGCGAGGTGGTAGAAGAAAGCAAGACGCACATCGTGCGTGAAGCCACGATCGCCGGCGACGATCTGCGCGAGATCATCGCCTTCGAGCCGGAGAAGAAGGTGACCTTCTTCCAAGCCACCGGCCCGCGCGAAGGCGCGATCGTCAACGAACTCTTCGAGGACGAGGTCGGCGCCCTGCAACTGCGGTTCTATTGCTACACGGGGCTGCGCGGCAAGAAGCCGAATGGCCCCGAAGAGCAGGCCGAGCAGGCGCAGTTTGACAGCGACAAGGGCTACAAGGCCGCCCTGCTGTCCACGCTAAAGCGGACCCGCGAATTGCTCGCGGAAACCAAGCTCTGATCATCACCCCGAAACCGCGGCACGACCTCCTGAGAGGCGTCCCGCCATTCAAGGAGGCATCCATGAGCAATCCCACGAACGACAGCACCAGGACTTCCCCATCGAAACTGTTGGTTCTTGGCGCGACCGGCGGCACCGGACGTCTGATCGTCAGCCAGGCGTTGGCGCGCGGACATCAGGTCACCGCGCTGGTGCGTTCAACCCAGAAGGCAAGCGATCTGAAAGGCGCCAAGCTCGTCGTCGGAGACGTCCGCGACGAACAAGCGTTGCGCGAAGCCCTCGAGGGACAGGACGCCGTCGTGAGTGCGCTCGGCACGCCGGCAAGCCCCTTCAGCGAGGTGACGCTGCTCTCGACGGCAACGCGCGCACTGGTGAGCGCGATGAGGCCGAGCACGTGTCCCGCCTGGTTTGCATTACGGGGATCGGCGCCGGCGACAGCGCCGGACACGGCGGCTTTCTCTTCGACAACTTGATCTTTCCGCTTCTCCTGAAGAAGGTGTACGCCGACAAGAACCGCCAGGAAGCCGTCGTCAGAGACAGCGGGCTCGACTGGATTCTCGTTCGGCCCTCCGTCCTGAATGATCAGCCCAGCCGCGGCTCGGTCCGGGCCCTGACGGATCTCTCCGACTTCCATGGCGGAAGCATATCGCGACAAGACGTTGCGGCGTTCGTCCTGGATCAATTGCGCGCCGATGTCTGGCTGCATCGTGCTCCGTTGATCACCTGGTGAACGCGATTCCGCGCACCGTCTGGTCCGTAACGCGTACGAGTGCGCGGAATGTGAGCTTGACTGTGCTGGCGTTCACGATGTGGGGCGCGCCAAGCGGGGTCGGCATCATTCTGCGCGTGGAAGCCATCATCCGCGTAGGCGACATGCTGCTCATTCTTGCAGAAGGCCCCACGAAAAGCGCCTTCGGTATGCACGGTCTCACGGCCGTGATTATGGTCGAAGTGCTAGAGTTGGAGGCAATGCATCGCCGCGTGCAACGTGGCGCTTTTCTCGGCTGGAGCGGTTTGCTGTCAGACAGAAAGTCGATAATATAGCGATAATACGTGAGTTTTGGTATCGGGGAAGGGCTCAGTGACCAAGGAACGAGAGTTGCCTCTCATCGCCCTTCGGGCGTTCGCCGTCGCCGCACGTGCGCACAGTCTGAGTTCCGCGGCGAAAGAACTCGGGGTGACTCACGGAGCGGTTAGCAAGCAAATTCGGTCCCTCGAGAGTTGGCTGGGTCAACACGTATTCACGCGTGAGGGAAGGGGCCTTACGCTGACCCCCTATGGCAAGATACTCGCAGAACAGTTGGGGCAATCCTTCAAGGATATCGGAGCCGCTTGCGAGTACGTGAGACGCCAGCGAAGCAAGACGGTTCTTGCCATAGAGGCACCCTCCACATTCGCAATGTACTTTCTGATGCCCCGATTGAGACGTTTCGAGGTGCGCAATGCCAACGTGTCGGTTTGGATTTCAACGCGCATGACCGGCGAGACCCCCGACATATCGGCCAATGATTTAGTGATAACGAGAGGCACAGCGGAGCGAATTGGATCGTACCTCAAGGATACCACGGCACTTTTCACCGAGAACCTTACCCCTGTCAGCGCGGAGGTCCTCTTGCAACGTCGCCCCGTTAAGAAGCCGGCTGATATCCTCAAGCATTCTCTGATCACATCGGCAACGCGTCCGGGGCACTGGGAAGCGTGGCTGCAGGAGGCCGGGGTCTGCGATTATCTGCTTGAAGGCGGCCACCGATTTGATCACATGTTCGTCGCGATGCATGCGGTGCGCGAAGGATTGGGGTCGATTGTAGCACCCAAAGAGTTCTTCGCTGGCCCGAGCAGATGGAAGCTGCGCTGTCCGCTCCCAGGCATCGCTGTGAAAGGCGAGCAGTACTTCGCGCATTCTACTTCGAGAGCTGATCCGCGACATGTCAATCGCGTCGTGGATTGGCTGAAAGAAGAGATCGGGAAGTAGCGCACCCACGAAACGTGCCGGTCAATTTTGTCCGGCGCCGGCGGATTTCTGCGTGCCAGAATACTGAGTTCGGACGTCTCTCCGCAAAACGATTTCGCGGATGTCCTCTGCTGGCTGGGACACTTACTACAACTCACATATAGGTGCATTTAATTCGATTGAAACTCTCGCTCGCGAGCGGGAATGTGCCGCCATGCACGATTTGCCCACCCGAGCCTTATCCATGAACCAACGCCTCGCGCCCTCGCAGAATCCCGCTACGGGAGTCGACGTGAACGGAAGATTTTATGCTGCGCCCAAACGTCCCACCGTCGTGGTGTGTGTCGACGGTTTCGACCCCGCTTATCTGGAGCATGGCATTGCGAACGGCACGTTGCCCACGATGAAGTCCTTCAAAGAACATGGCTTTGTTGCAATCGCGGATTGCTCGATGCCGAGCACGACGAACACCAATAATACGTCAATCGTCACCGGCGTGCCGCCGGTCGTGCATGGGATCAACGGAAACTATTATCTCGATGCGGAAACCGGCAAGGAGATCATGGTTACCGACGCCAAACGCCTTAGGTGCGGCACCATCCTCGGTGCATTGAGTCGGGCTGGCGTAAAGACGGCTGTTGTGACCGCGAAAGACAAGTTGCTGAAGGTACTCGCTTACGAGATGAAGGGGATCAACTTTTCCTCGGAGTACGCCGGCAAAGCCAATCTGAAGGAAAACGGTATCGATAACGTCGAAGAATTGGTGGGGCGCACTACGCCGGACCAATACTCGGCAGATCTCTCGCAGTTCGTCTTCGACGCCGGTGTCAAGCTCCTGGCGACTGAGCATCCAATGCTCATGTACCTGTCGACCTCCGACTACGTCCAACACAAACATGCGCCGGGCGAGCCCGAAGCTGACGCGTATCATCAGGCTGTCGACGAGGCGATCGCGTCCCTCATCTCGCTTGGAGCAACTGTTGCGATTACTGCAGATCACGGGATGAACGACAAGTCTGCCAAGGATGGCACTCCCAATGTCGTGTACCTCGAGGACGAATTGAACTCACGGTTCGGCGACGGCTCGGTGCGCGTGATTTGTCCGATTGCGGATCCATTCGTTCGTCATCACGGGGCGCTCGGTTCCTTTGTTCGGGTGCACCTGCGAAAGCCTGGCGATGTCCACGCGATGATTGCCTTTGCCAAGACGTTGCCGGGAATCGAACTCGTTTTGGATAAGCAGCAGGTATGTAGGCAGTTCGAACTGCCCATCGACCGTGAGGGAGATTTTGCGGTCTTCAGCGATCGGCCCACCGTGGTGGGCGCTCGACGGGAGGATCATAATCTCAGCCAGTTGGCCGGCCATCGGCTGCGCTCGCACGGTGGCCTCGGCGAGCAGAAGGTGCCGTTCCTGATTTCGCGTCCGATCAGCGAGCAATACAAGGAAAAGGCAAAAGCCGGACCGCTGCACAACTACGACATTTTCGATTTCGCGCTGAACGGAGTTGTCGACTAGACAGCAAAGCGCCAATCGAGAGCGGCGGTCCGTAGCTGCGCGAACCGCTGATCGTTCCGTCCGTCAATGTCTATCCCTACAAGCACGCGATAGGCTTCCCAAAGGTTTTGCAAGGCCGTCCGGCGCAACACTATGCCGAATGCTACAGCATCACGTCCGGGGTTACACTGGTGAGGCATCCGCCGGCCTCAATTCCGGCAGGCCTCGACTCCCAAGGGACGCTCTTCGGCCTACAGGTCGTTGGCCCGCGCAATGGGCGTGCGTCGCTTAGGGACGAACGCGGATGATCGTCTTCCCCTTGCGTCGCTCGGTCGGGTTTAAGGCGATGACGGCATCCTCGAGGGTCGAGACGTTGCCGATGTTCGTCCGCAGTCGTCCGTCCCGCACCCGCTGGACGATCTCACTCAGTTGGGCACGATCGGACTCGACGACGAAGTCGACCGCGAGGCCGTCGGCGGGCCGTGCCTCGGCCGGCCCGACGATAGACACCAGCGTTCCTCCGGCTCGAATCCGGCCTGCGGACCGCTTCCCGATGTCGCCGCCGATGACATCGAACACGAGATCGACTCCGCCGACGTCTTCCAGGGCGTCGTTGTCGAGGTCGACGAACTCCTTCGCGCCGAAGTCGAGCACCGTCTGACGGTCGGCGGCGCGTCCGGTACCGATGACGTAGGCGCCGGCCTCTCGTGCGAGTTGCGTCACCATCGACCCGACTGCGCCGGCCGCACCGTGCACGAGGACGCTCTGCCCCGCCTGAAAGCGGCCGTGCTCGAACAGTCCCTGCCACGCGGTCAGGCCCGAGATCGGCAGGCTCGCGCCGACCGTGAAGTCGACATCGCCCGGCAGCGGCGCGAGGTTGCGTGCCTCGATCGCCACATACTCGGCCAGCGTGCCGTCGCGATACCAGTCCGCGAGGCCGACCACCCGCTGTCCCACCGACAGACCGGTCGTGCCATATCCGAGAGCGGTGACCACTCCGGCCAGCTCGTGCCCCAGGATCGACGGTGTTCGATCACGGTCGAGGCGATCGGTCCAGGTCGAGGGCCACGCCAGCTCAGTCGGGACGAATCCCGACGCATGAACCTGAACGACGACGTCGTTTATCGCTGCCTGCGGCTCGGGCCGCTCCACCAGCGTCATCCCGGCCGTTCCCGCCGCTTGGTCCGTCACAACGATCGCTTTCATGATAATTTTCTCCTCGGTCATTTGTCTCTTTGGCTCGGGAGCGTGGACGCGCCGGCTATCCACAAAATGTCAGCCATTGTCGAAGTCCGGTCTCCATCCCTGCGATCTGCGCTGTCTGCATTGACCGGGGTTCCCACCAAGCCTGATGCATCGGGATCGCTCCGGTCGCCGGTGTTGGCGCATAGATGCGCTGCGGCTGGTCATAAAACAGTACCAAGATTGCCAATTTTGGCTGTACCATCGCGCAATGGCTGGCCTCCGCATCCGACTTGATCGTGCCAGAAGGACCCCGCTGGCTGCCCAGATCTATTGCGCGGTCAGAGAGGGTATCGAGAACGGGCGGCTCACCTCGGGCGCGCGGTTACCCTCTTGGCGCGATCTGGCCGCTCAGCTCGGAAGGACTTGATGTCGCCGCTGGCGTCCAGACCGCCGGTGGAGCGACATTGCCAGTTGTAACGCGAGGCCAGCAGGCACCGCTCGGAATGACGATGTCGCTGCCGCGGCGGCTTGCACTGATCGCCTGGGCTCGGCGGAACGACGCCTGGATCATCGAGGACGATTACCTGAGCGAACTGCAGCTGAAAGGACGGGCGGCTCCGGCTCTCTCTCGACGGCCGGGAGCGAATAATATTTCGACCTTCTTGCGCTGTCGTCGTGATGCTCGACCCTTCCAGGATTTGGCAAGCGCCCGCGCCATGTCGCGGGCTCTTCATGAAGCGAGCGAGGTACCTTTCGAGCAGGCGGGCAGCAATGTCGATTGTTCAGACAAGAAGCCGCCGCGCAGGCTATTGGAACAAAAGCATGCAATGTCGGTTGGCCACCAGTTGTCCAAGGAGGAGAGCAATGGATTGGAATCGCGTTGAGGGCAATTGGAAGGAAATGAAAGGTAAGGTCAAGGAGCAGTGGGGAAAGCTCACCGATGATGACCTCGACGTCATCGCGGGAAAGCAGGACCAACTCGAAGGACGTTTGCAGCAACGTTACGGCTATGCGAAGGACCAGGCCAGAAAAGAGATCGATGACTGGTACGGTCGTCAGAAGTGGTAACTTCAAGAAGCCCCGCTTTTGCGGGGCTTTTTTGATCGGAGGTCCAGGGTTTCGACGTCCTTCAGGACAGGAACAAAATGTCGCACCGGCACGTTCTTCATCTGTAATCGGAATGGAGGAATGAGATGAGGAGCTACCTTCTTGCCGCCGCCTTGATGGTGTCGTTTGCCGCCCCCGCTTTGGCTGAAGACGTTGGCGTTGGGGTTCAAACCGGACCGGTTGGCGGAGGTGTCACTATCGGTGAGCCTCGCGATCATCGCGACCGCGATCGGACCACCGTCATCAAAGAACGTGAGCCTCGCGAGACCGACAGGACCACGGTCATCAAGAAAGAAAATGAGGACGGATCTCGCGAGAAAACCGTCATTCATCATGACAACGACTGACCGGACGACTGGTGACGGCCGGCAACAGCCGGAGAAAATTGGAAAAGGCGATCGGGCCATCAAGCGGGCATTCTTGGATCCGCAAGATACTGCCTGGCCCTTCAACTTCTGAAAGAGCCTCCGCTCCCTAGCGGGGGCTTTCTCATACGAGGCGGCATGGTCGTACAAGCGCTTGGTCGGAGGTGGGACCCGTGCGATTCCCGTCTACGACGAAGTGCGCTATCATCCGATTCGAGCGCGGCCCGCGCCTCCCCCCTCCGATCGGGAAAGTATTGTTCATACCGGGCTACCTGATCATCGAACCGACTGTTCGAGCGCCAAGCATAAGGAGGGATTGCGAAGATTGCTCGCAATAGGAGGTTGCCGATGAAGCTGTCTGCGCCGCTCTACCATTTGAAGCGCAAAGCCAAACGACTATCCCGCGAGGAAGGTATTCCACTCCATGTCGCGCTGAATCGCATCGCCCTTCAGGAAGGCTATCGCGATTGGAGCCTGCTTGCGGCGAAGCTGTCCGCGTCCAGGCCCGCCGGCAAGCTGCTTGCTCGGTTGAAGCCTGGTGACCTGGTGCTGGTGGGCGCGCGCCCGGGCCAGGGCAAGACGCTGATGAGTCTCGAGCTCGCCATTGAGGCCATGAAATCCGGCAATCGCGCCGTGTTCTTCACGCTGGAGTATACCGAAAGGGACGTTCTGGATCGCTTCCAGGCCATCGGCGCGGAGTACGCGCGGTTCGACGGACTGTTCGAACTCGACTGCTCCGACGCGATAAGTGCCGATTACATCACGAGGGTGTTGGCGACGGCAGCTCGCGGCACCCTGGTGGTGGTGGACTATCTGCAATTGCTCGATCAGAAACGTGAACACCCCGGATTGGCCGAGCAGGTTCGCGTGCTGAAATCGTTCGCGCGGGAGCGCGGGCTGATCATCGTCTTCATCTCGCAGATCGATCGCTCCTACGATCCGGCGAAGAAGACGTGTCCTGACGTTGGCGATGTCCGGCTGCCTAATCCGCTGGACTTGCGGCTGTTCAACAAGACGTGCTTCTTGAACAAAGGCGAAGTCCAGTTCCGGGCCGTGAGCTAGCGCGGGCCAATCCGGTCCTGCTCCTGTCGTGTGCCAAATCGATCGTGCGCGACAGGCTGCAACGCCCCGTTGCTCCGTTTCTGATATCGCCAGTCGTGTTCACGCCTTCGGCAGGCTCGGCGGAAACCAATCGTTAGGATTCGGTCGGGTCCGCTTTTTCCGGCTTCGATTCGTTCTTTGAGAACGAAATGAAGTCGGATGCAGAACAGTCAAAGACAGGTGCATCGCCCGCAAAACAGCGCGCCCCGCCGCGGGCGTGCTAGTCGCCTCTCTTGCATTCACTCTCGCGCGCAACCACTGTCCGGCAACGCGCTAAGGGGCGGCCGCGATGGCTTCGATCTCAATAACGAATTCCGGCCGCACCAAGCCGGCCACCATTATCAGCGTCGTCGCCGGCGGCGTTCCCGGAAACTGCCGGTCGCGCGATCGCCTGTAGCCCTCCATGTGCTCACGGGCCGTCACATAGACGCTGAGGCGGACGACGTTCGCCAGCGCCATCCCGTCCTCGGCAAGGATCGCCGCCATGTTTGCGAAGCAGAGATCGGCCTGCGCTTCGCTGTCCGCGGGAATCCTCTCATCTGGAGCGATGCCGAGTTGCCCCGCAGTGATCACCAGGCGGTGGCCCGCCGGCACGGCGATCCCGTGGCTGTATCGCGCCAAGGGCGGTCGAATCGACGAGGGAGATAGTGCACGCATGGCGACCATCCTGAATGGAGACAAAGGGCAGATGACGCAGTCGATGCTAGGGTTCAGACTCAATTGATCCAATAGGCGACGACTGCGGCGATGTGGACGGCAGCCAAGAAGTTTCTGGCGAGT
>NZ_JCAMOQ010000060.1:0-49812 GCF_059512365.1 Bradyrhizobium sp. Ses1 | reverse complement strand
AGGCTTCCGGCTCGAGCAAACGGAACACGCGACTGAAAGTGTCGTGGCTGGGAATCCCATGTTCCAGGCGCAGAAACAGCCGAAGCAGGTCTGCCTTGGCCTGTCCGAACTCCGCCATGTCCGAGCAGGTCTCTGCTCCGCACAGGACCGCCGCCAAGGCGATAACCAGTACCTCCAGAAGGTCGTGTCGTGCATTCGCTGCACGTGGGTCCGACAACCGCCGAAAAGCCTTCTTGAACTTCCCCATACGACTCCCTCCGCCTTGTGGGAGCCGCTCTCAGAATCCATCCTGCAAAACAACGCAATAGAGGCCGCAAATCCATATGCGATTCCCCTGGTTCTTACGGGGAGAGGGTCGGGGTGAGGGGCTTTCTCCGCGATCACGGTGACAGTTGTACTCGTGGAGGCTCCCCCTCACCCGAAATTCAAGCGCTGCTTGAATTTCGACCTCTGCCCGCAAGCGGGGCGAGGTAAAGCCAATGCCAAGCGTCTACGATTTCACGGCCCGCTCGCTGGTCGGAGATGAAGTGCCCCTGAAGCGGTTCGAGGGGCAGGTGCTGCTCATCGTCAACACCGCCAGCGCGTGCGGCTTCACGCCGCAATACAAGGGCCTGCAGGAGCTCTATCTGGGGCTCTCGCCGCGCGGCTTTTCCGTGCTCGGCTTTCCCTGTAACCAGTTCGGCGCGCAGGAACCGGGCGATGAAAGACAGATCGCGGAGTTCTGCGAAACCAACTACGCGGTGACGTTCCCGATGTTTGCCAAGATCGAGGTGAATGGCGCGAATGCGCATCCGTTGTACAACTACTTGAAGAACGAGAAATCGGGCCTGCTCGGCCCGTCGATCAAATGGAATTTCACCAAATTCCTGGTCGACCGATCGGGCGGGGTGGTGGCGCGCCATGCGCCCACCGCGCGGCCCGAAGGACTGAAGACTGCAATCGAGGCCCTGCTATGAGCGAGAACAACGAAACCACCCACGACGAGCTGCCGGACCGCCTGTCGGTCGATCCGAACAGCCCATACTACAACGCGGATATCCTGGCGCGCGACGTCGGCATCCGCTTCAAGGGCGTCGAAAAGACCAATGTCGAGGAGTATTGCGTCAGCGAAGGCTGGGTGCGCGTCACCGCCGGCAACGCCAAGGACCGCTATGGAAATCCGCTGACCATCAAGGTCCACGGCCCGGTCGAGCCGTATTTCCGCGATAAGCCGAAGTCGTAACATCTGAAGCGCAAGTAGTTCACTCCGTCATGGCCGGGCTTGTCCCGGCCATCCACGTCTTTTCCGCCGCGAGCAAAAACGTGGATGCCCGGGACAAGCCCGGGCATGACGAGAAACCCAAAGGCCAAACACACATGTCCGTCCGCATCATCGACGTTCGCGAAGTGACAAAGCCGATCGCCTCGCCGATCCGCAACGCCTATATCGATTTCAGCAAGATGACGACGAGCCTGGTTGCCGTCGTCACCGACGTCGTGCGCGACGGCAAGCGCGTGGTTGGTTATGGCTTCAACTCGAACGGCCGCTACGGGCAGGGCGGCCTGATCCGCGAGCGCTTTGCGCCGCGGCTGCTCGAGGCCGATCCGAAGACGCTGCTTGATGCGAGCGGCGACAATCTCGATCCGGACAAGGTCTGGTCGACCATGATGTCGAACGAGAAGCCCGGCGGCCACGGCGAGCGCTCGGTGGCGGTCGGCACCATCGACATGGCGGTGTGGGACGCGGTTGCGAAGATAGCGAACGAGCCGCTGTTCCGCCTGCTCGCCGAGCGGCATGGCCTCAAGGCCAATCCGCGCGTCTTCGTCTATGCCGCCGGCGGCTACTATTATCCCGGCAAGGATCTCTCCGCGCTGCGTGCGGAGATGCGTGGCTATCTCGACCGCGGCTACAATGTCGTGAAGATGAAGATCGGCGGCGCGCCTTTAACCGAAGACAGCGAGCGGATCGAGGCCGTGCTGAAGGAGATCGGCAAGGACGCGCAGCTCGCGGTCGATGCCAACGGCCGTTTCGATCTGGAGACCGCGATCGCGTATGCAAAAATGCTGCGGGACTACCCGCTGTTCTGGTACGAGGAAGCCGGCGATCCCCTCGACTTCGCGCTGCAGGCCGCGCTCGCGGAATTCTATCCGGCGCCGATGGCGACCGGCGAGAACCTGTTCAGCCATCAGGATGCGCGCAATCTCGTCCGCTATGGCGGCATGCGGCCGGACCGTGACTGGCTGCAGTTCGACTGCGCGCTGTCCTACGGCCTCTGCGAATATCAGCGCACGCTGCAAGTGCTGAAGACCCACGGCTGGTCGCCAAGCCGCTGCATCCCGCATGGCGGCCACCAGATGTCGCTGAACATCGCCGCCGGCCTCGGCCTCGGCGGCAATGAGAGCTACCCCGATCTGTTCCAGCCCTATGGCGGCTTCCCCGACGGCGTGCGCGTCGAGAATGGCCACATCACCATGCCTGATCTTCCCGGCATCGGATTCGAGGGCAAGAGCGATCTCTACAAGGAGATGAAGGCGCTGGCGGAGTAAGCCACGCTCGCGCCATTGAATCTCCGCCGTCATTCCGGGGCGTCCGAAGGACGAACCCGGAATCCATTGGGCCGCATGCGCAAGCAGTGAAATGGATTCCGGGCTCGATGCTTCGCATCGCCCCGGAATGACAAGGGTAGTTGTCGCGACTTGAGTGCGACAAATCAACCCGACGGGCAAATCACCTAAAGTCTGTCCAGCCCTCGCGCAAAAAACATTCCGCTTCCGTCGTCGGGCAAATCAGTGATTTAACTCCGCGCGTCTCACCCGAATGAGGGGCGGCTCGCGATCGTCACGAACGTTGCGGTGAGATGCGGTGGACGCGGGTGCTGTGAACGACGAGCGCAGCTATCCGTGGACGGCGAAGTCGTGTGGTTCTGGCGCCCCGACGCTGGCGCTAAGCTCGCGAGCAGCAAGAGCTGCCGCGGACGACGGTGGCAAGAAAGCCCGGTCACCGGGAAGAGCACGAAGTAAGCCGTAACACCATCGCGCAGGGAAAGCCGGAATGCTTCGGTTGAACCTGTGGCCCTACCCCCGTGCTTTTTGTTGCACGGGACCCACGGGTGCAACCAGCCCCCGGCTTTCCCTGCGCCCTCTGTTCAATGAGAGGGTGGAACGAGACGCAAAGCTCGGGCGCAATGCGCCGCGAGAATGCGAGCGCATGTCCTCATCGCTGTTTGAAATTTGAATCAGGACTCTCCCCACGTCGTCCCGGGCTTGCGCGCCGCGGCGAAGCCCTTGGGCGTAGCCGGGACCCGGGACCCATAACCACAGGGAGATGTGATGTGCTCCGCTACCACCGCTTGCTCGCGCCACAACACCTCCCTGTGGTTATGGGTCCCCGCTCCCGGGCGCAATTGCGCCCTAGGCGGGGACGACAACGGTGCGAGGCGTGAGAGAATCGTAGGATGGGTAGAGCGAAGCGAAACCCATCATTCGCGCGGCTTGCTCGATCGCGATGGGTTTCGCTGCGCTCTACCCATCCTACGGCGCTAATGCTTCGCCCGTCACGACAGCCGCATCTCGAGCAGCCGGCGGCCTTCGCCCTTGAGCAGCTTCTTCACGGCGCTGGAAGCGATCACCTCGCCGTTGTTGGCGTAGGCTTCGTGGTTCTTCTCGATATCGTCGAGGCGATAGAGATAATTGACCATGATGCCGGCGGATTCGCGCAAGCCTTTCGGCGAGAGGTCGCCGAGCCAATTGATGCGCTCCAGCCGCGCGCCGTTGCCGAGGTGGAAGCGCGCCACCGAATCGATCAGGCGTCCCTTCGGCGTTCGCGCTTTCAGGAAATAATAGGCGGCGAGCGGCTCCAGCACGGTCCGGAGCTGCGCGGCCAGTTCGGCAATGTCGAACCAGTCGGGCTTGCCGAGCCCTTCGAGCAGCAGCCGATCCTCGTCGGAGAGCGGCGCGTCGCTCGCCTGCCTCAGCCATTGCATGAAGCCCGGCACCGGCGACAGCGTCACGAAGGTGTCGAGCTTCGGCAATTCGCGGCGCAATTCCTCGACCACCTGCTTGATCAGGAAACTGCCGAAGGAGATGCCGCCGAGCCCGCGCTGGGTGTTCGAGATCGAATAGAACACGGCGGTGCGGGCGCGCTCGATCGGCACCGGCTCGCGCTGCTCGGCGAGCAGAGGTGCGATCGCGCCGGGGATCGTCTCGGTCAGCGCGACCTCGACGAAGATCAGCGGCTCGTCGTTCAGCGCCGGATGGAAGAACGCGTAGCAACGGCGATCGATGGGATCGATGCGGCGGCGCAAGTCGTTCCAGTCGCGGATCTCATGCACCGCCTCGTAGCGAATGATCTTCTCCAGAATATTGGCCGGTGTCGACCAGTCTATCCTGCGCAGCACGAGAAATCCCCTGTTGAACCAAGAAGAGAGCAGATGGGTGACGTCGCGGTCGAGCGACTCCAGGTCCTTGTTGCCCTTCATCAAGTTGAGCAGATCGGCGCGCATCGACACCAGTTCGCTGGTGCCGCCCGGAGCGCGGTTGAGCCGGCGGATCAGTTCCTGCCGGCGCGGCTCGGAGGCGAAATGCAAATCGCTGGCTTCACCGTCGTCGGAACCCTTGCGCCAGGCCTCGATCGCCTGCATCAGCTTGGCGCGGTCAGGGCCGAAATCCCTGGACAGCGTCTGAAAGAACGCCAGCCGCCCCGCGGCGTCGAGATGGTGATAGCGGTCGAGCACCTCGCGCGCCATCGCAGTGCCGGAGGCTTCGCCGCGGCCCGAGAGCAGCGCCTCGCACAATTCAAGAAGCTCGGAGGCGTCCTGCTTCGTTTCCAACGAATTGCCTCGCCGGAGCAGCGTACGGCCGCGCTCGGAAATCGTTGCCAGCAGGTCGGAGAAAAAGGCATTGGCCATGGGAGGGATCGAATCCGATTACACCGAACCTTACATAGGATTTAGGTTCCTGCCGACTATACTCAAGAACACCATTTTGTCATGACTTGCCAATGAAGTCTCGCGTTCATTCCTTGCCCGCAAACTCCGTCGGCGTCTTGCCGGTCACCTGGCGGAACGCATGGGAGAACGCCGGAACGCTGGCGTAGCCGAGGTCTGAGGCGATCTGCTTGATCGACACATTAGATTCTGTCGACAGTCGTTCAATCGCGGCCGCGATGCGGGCGCGCTGGCACCAGCTCTTGAAACTGAGCTGCGTCTCCGACGAGAACAGGCGCGACAAGGTTCGCGCCGACGTGCCGACCTCGCGTGCCAGCGTCTCGATTTCATATTGGGCGGTTGGATTGGCGAGGACGATGCTGGCGGCGCGCCGGCAGCGCGGTTCCTGCGGCAGCGGAATGAAGGTCGCGGAATCCTCGGCCTGGTCCAGTTCCAGCATGACCAGTTGCAGCAGAAGCGCAGTCCGCTCGTGATCGTCCCGTCTGTCGAACAGCGCCAGGATGGTCTGATGCAAGAGCGGCGATATCCGCACCACGAATTCGGCACCGAGGCTGTTGCCGCGCGCGTTGCGCTTCAGCCACGGCAATTCGAAATACAGCGTCCGCATCTGGATGTCGGCGAGCACGTCGATCGAATGCTCCATCAAGGCCGGCACCCACACCGCGCGATCCGGCGGCACCAGCCAGCGACCCTTCGGCGTCGTCACCTGCATCGTGCCTTCGGCGGCGTAGACCAGTTGCGACTCGCGGTGGATGTGGGTGTCGAGCCGCACGCCGCGCCGGTAGTGACGCGCGACCAGATGCACGCCGTCGCCGGTGGCGCGTTGGCCCCGCAAGATCGCGGCAATTGGCGTTTCGGCGACAGTCATTGGCGACATCCCGTCAGGACAACTCCCTATAACCTAGTTCCGGAAGCAAGAGGATTCCCCAAAGGGACATCTAAGGGGACATCTCAAAAGGACTTCTAAAGGGATCGAAACAGGATCAACGCATGAACAGCCCCAGCCGGGTGATCACCTACGTCAACGCCGCCCATTTCATTGACCATTATTCGATGCTGATCTTCGCCGCCGCCGTCATCGTGATGGGTCCGGCGCTCGGCATGGCCTATTCGGAATTGCTGCCATACGCCACCCCGGGCTTCATCGCCTTCGGCGCCGGCTCGCTGCTGACAGGCTGGCTCGGCGACCGCTGGAGCCGCCGCCATATGATGGTGATCTTCTTCATCGGCATCGGGCTGTCCATGATTTCGGTCGGCTTCGTGCAGACCCCGCTGCAGCTTGGTGCGGCGCTGCTGGCGATCGGCGTGTTCGCCTCGATCTACCATCCGGTCGGCACTGCCATGATCGTGTCCTATGCCGACAAGCTCGGCCGCGAGATGGGGCTGAACGGGGTCTGGGGTAATCTCGGCGTCGCCTCCTCGGCGCTGGTCACCGGCGTGATCGGCCAGTATCTCGGTTGGCGCTTTGCCTTCATCATTCCCGGCATCGTCACCGTGCTGCTTGGCATCGCCTTCGCGCTGACCGTGGTGCATGAGGATCGCAAGGGCAGCAGGCAGGCCGCAGCCCAGGCGCGCGTCGCGAAGAAGGACATGTGGCGCGTGATCCTGTCGCTCCTGATCGTGGTGATCGCGATCTCCACCACCTTCAACGCGGTGACGGTGGCGCTGCCGAAACTGTTCGCCGAACGGCTCGCCGACCTGACCAGGAGCCCGGCGCTGCTCGGCGTGATCGCAGCCTGCGTCTATGTGTTCGGCGCGATGACGCAGTACACGATCGGCAAATTGCTCGACCACCATTCGCTCAAGACGGTGGCGCTGCCGCTGTCCTTCATGCTGGCGCCGTTCCTCTATCTGGCAGCGACGCTGTCGGACCTGCCGCTGATCCTGGTGTCGATCGGCATCGTGATGGGCGCGTTCGGCCAGGTCACGGTCAACGATGCCATGGTCGGCAAATACACCAGCGAGGAATGGCGGTCGCGCGCCTATGCGGTGCGCTATTTCGTCGGCTTTACCGCGGCCGGCGCCTCGGTCGGACTGGTCGCCTGGCTTTATGAGCAGGGCGGGTTCGTCACCATGTTGCGCGCGTTCGCCGCGCTCTGTCTATTGGCGATCGCAGCGGCTATTATCCTGCCCAATGAGATCAGGACGCCGGCGCCGCAGGCGAACTGAGGCCGGGGATATTTCGTCGCGGACACGCAAGGTTGATCGTTATGTGAACTGCATCACTTCATGCGTCGCACAATATCTGGCAAACTTGTTCGGGGTAAGGAGTGTGATAGGCTCTTTATGGGTAGACCTTTAGGTTTCGGGGGCTGAGGCTAATTGCGCCTCAACGCTGTATTTGCGGTTTTTGGAGCCCAACCGATCCATGGGTGAGATTCGCGACTTCAAGTCGGGCAGGCACGAGCGGCCGCCGGGTGATCCGACGCCGCGGCGCCTTGCCGCGATCGTCGCAGGCGACATCGCCGGCTACAGCCGTCTGATGCAGCTCGATGAGGAGGGCACGCACAACCGCGTCAAGCGGATCGAGCGCGACCTGATCGAGCCGACCATCGTCGAGCATCACGGCAAGCTGGTGAAGACGACCGGCGACGGCTTCATTGCGATGTTCGACAGTCCGGTCGAAGCCGTCAGGTGCAGCATCGTGATCCAGCAGAACCTGGTCGGCCGCAACGCGGCGGTACCGAGGGACTACTGGATCGAGTACCGGATCGGCGTCAATCTCGGCGACGTCATCATCGAGCCCGACGACATCTATGGCGACGGCGTCAACGTTGCCTCGCGCCTTGAAGGGATCGCCGAGCCGGGGCAGGTCTTCATTTCCGGCGGCATCTACGAGCAGATCAAGCACAAGCTGGTGTGCGGTTACGAGTCGCTCGGCGACCGCAAGGTCAAGAACATCACCGACCCGGTGCGGGTCTATCGCGTGCTGCCGGATGCCGCGGCCTTCCAGCGGACGCGCCGGCGGCGCGAGAACGTCCTGATCTTCCTGCTCAGCATCACGCTCGCGATCATCGCCGGCGGCATCCTCTGGTCCTTGCTGATACCGCGGAGCGAAAAGCTGGCGGTGCGAACCCCGGCGCCAGCGGCATCACCGTCGCCCGCGGCATCGCCGAAGGCGGCCGAGCCGGCGCCCGCCACGAAACAGGCGGCAGCTCCCGCTACCAGTCCCACGGCGCAACCGCAGCCGCCGCAGCCCTCCGCGAGCCCGGCGGTGACGGCGGTCGCGCCCCCGACGCCGCCCACGCCGTCCGTGCGGGAGCCCGAGATGGTCGCGCTTCAGGGCGGCAGCTTCTCGATGGGCAGCAATGACGACGCGTCGGAGCGGCCGATCCGAAGGGTGACGGTCAAGCCATTCGCCATCGCCAAATATCCGGTCACGGTCCGCGAATGGAACGCGTGCGCCGCCGCCAAGGTGTGCGGCTTCACGGCGACCGGAAAGGACGAGGCGCCGGTCACGAATGTGAGCTGGAGCGATGCCAAGCAATACGTCACCTGGCTCGCGGACGTCACGAAGAAGGCCTATCGGCTTCCGAGCGAAGCCGAATGGGAGTTTGCCGCCCGCGGCGGAACGCAGACCAGATATTGGTGGGGCGAGCAGATGCAGCCGGGCATGGCCAGTTGCAAGGATTGCGGCGACAGCGCCGCCGCCGAGCAGCCGACCAAGGTCGGCAACTTCAAGTCCAATCCGTTCGGCCTGCATGACATGGGCGGCGGGGTCGACCAGTGGGTCGAGGATTGCTGGCACAAGAATTATCAGGGTGCCCCGGCCGATGGTTCTCCCTGGCTTGGCGGAGACTGCACATCCCATGTGCTCCGCTCCGGCTCCTGGAAGAATGACACGCGTTATGTGCGACCGGCCAATCGGGATAACTACGACACCAACGTTCGATATCCGACCCATGGCTTCCGGGTCGCGCTGTCGCCTTAAAGTATTTGGATCGGGGAGGGGGGCAATGAGAGTTGCGCGTACACTTCTGATTTCTGCGGTCCTGTCGTCGCTTACGAACGTTGCGCACGCGCAGGATAAACCTGCACCGAAGGATGCGGTCCTGTATTTTGTCTGGCCGCAGAATGGCGCGACCATCAAGGGCGCATTCTGGGCCCGCTTCGGCCTCCGCAACATGGGCGTGACCCATGCCGGCGACGACTATGCGAACGCCGGTCATCACCATCTGCTGATCGACGTCAACGAGCCGCTCAATCCCAACGAACCGATCCCATCGGACAAGTCCCACCTGCATTTCGGTGCCGGCCAGACCGAGGCGCGTATCGAGTTGCCCCCCGGTAAACATACCTTGCAGCTCGTGCTCGGCGACGCCAAGCACTATCCGTTCAAGCCGCCGGTCGTGTCGGAGAAGATCACGATCCGCGTCAGATGAATTTGTAGTGTCGGCCGGCTTCCGAAAACTGGCGGTTGCCTGTTTCCCCATCATGCGGTTTGTTGCTGCAACAGCCGGGCAACAGCCTCGGCGTGGAGGAAGCCGATGGCCAGTCAATTGCCCCTTATCACAGGCCTTGTTGTCGCGGTTGCCATGATGGCCGTACCCGCCAGTGCCGACGCGCTGAAGGACGAGATCGCGCCGACCGGCAAGCTCCGCGTCGCGATTGCGATCAGTCCGGCGGGCGGTGCGTTCTGGTGCACCAAGGCCGAAACCGGCTATGCCGGCGTGCCGGTCGATCTCGGCAAGGCAATGGCCACGCAGCTCGGCGTACCCGTTGAATATGTCGTGCACCAGAATTCTGGACAGATCACCGATGCGGCATCGAAGGGCACCTGGGACGTCACCTTCCTGCCCAAGGATCCAGAGCGCGAAACCAAGATGATGTTCGGCCCGATTTATGAGGTCGCGGACGCCACCTACATCGTCAGGCCGGGCTCGGCGGTGACGAATTTCGCCAGCCTCGACCAGCCGGGCGTCAAGGTCGCCGCCGTCAACAACACCACCATGCGGGGTGCGATCGCGCACCTGAAGAACGCCAAGGTGACGGGCTATCAGACCTATGACGAGATCTTCAATCTCCTGAAGAGCGGCGAGGTCGACGCGTTCGCACTCTCGCGCGACCAGCTCAATGCGATGGCGAAGAAGATTCCGGGCACCCGGGTGCTGGACGAAACCTTCAAGCAGACGGTGACTGCGGTCGCGGTCCCGCTGAATCATCCGCTGTCGGCGACTTTTGCGACCAAGTTCATGACGGAAGCGACTGCCAACGGCACGCTCCGCAAAGCCTATGACAATAACGGGCTGAAGGACGCGCCGATCCGGGCGCAGGCCAAATAGGCGCCCAGTCCTCAGTGTGCGTGCCGTATAGGCAGCGTGCCCAAATCAGCGGCATGGCTTCACCAGGCGGCGCAGCGACAACTGCCTAAAGCCCCTGCAATTCCCGGCCATTCTCCACCGATCGGCGAGCACCACTGTTGGCACATCGATTGCTTTTCGATGTACCAGTCAATGACGACTGCCGTCCTTCGGATTGCCTAGGCCAGCGTTGGCTGAAGGTGCAGGGATCAAAGCGACCTTATTCGGACGCGCCGAGCAGTCGTTAAAGACGCCACCCCATATCCCTGTTCCAACCGGGCTCCGCCAACCGCAGCGTCGCAGCAGGAATTATCTCATTCCTGTCGCGCCGTAGATCCGGCGCGCGTCCAGGACGGCCACTCGTCCTTCATATCCGCGCTGCGGCCGAGCCGTGGTGTTGTTGGTTTTGCGAACAAGGGGAACTGGAATGGCCTATCTCGTGCCTTCGGAATTTGTCACCAAGATGGTGGACGCGGGTGAGTCGAAGATCTTCATGTCGACGCGCGACACGGTGATCCGTGCTTATATGGCAGGCGCGATCCTGGCGCTCGCCGCGGCCTTTGCGGTGAGCGTCAACGTATCGACCGGTGTGCCGATCGTCGGCGCGGCGCTGTTTCCGGTCGGTTTCTGCATGCTCTATCTGTTCGGCTTCGATCTTCTGACCGGCGTGTTCGTGCTGTCGCCGCTGGCCTGGATCGACAGGCGGCCGGGCGTGACGCTCGGCGGCGTGCTGCGCAACTGGGGCTTGGTGTTCATCGGGAATTTTGCCGGCGCCTTCACCGTGGCTGTGATGATGGCGATCGTCTCGACCTTCGGCTTCTCTTCGCCGCCCGACAAGGTCGGTCAGATCATCGGCACCATCGGCGAAAGCCGCACGGTCGGTTATGCCGCGCACGGCGCGGCGGGCATGCTGACGCTGTTCGTCCGCGGCATGCTCTGCAACTGGATGGTCTCTGCCGGCGTCGTCGGCGCAATGATCTCGACCACCGTCAGCGGCAAAGTGATCGCGATGTGGATGCCGATCATGCTGTTCTTCTTCATGACCTTCGAGCATTCGGTCGTGAACATGTTCCTGTTCCCTTCGGGGCTGCTGCTCGGCGGCAAGTTCACGATCATGGATTATCTGATCTGGAATGAGATTCCGACCGTGCTCGGCAACCTCGTCGGCGGTCTCGCCTTCACCGGGCTGACGCTCTACGCCACCCATGTGAAGACAGCGCCGAAGCGCGAGCGCCAGCGCCTCGCGGCTTGATCTGATCGCGCATATGGGTCTCTCCTTTGCGGAGAGACCCATTGCCTCTTCACCTCGCGATGTCGCGCCATTTGAAAATATCGGTCGGGCAATGTTCCGATAAAGGCCGCAAGGAAACCAATCAGGATTTCCATGGCATCCTGATTCCGAGCGAGCCGCTGCTCGGCCTGAAGGGCATCGCGATCGTGCTCGCCGATGGGATCAGCTCGAGCAGCGTCAGCCGTATTGCAAGCGAGTCGGCCGTCAAGGGGTTCCTGACCGACTATTACTGCACCTCGGAATCCTGGTCGGTGAAGACCTCGGCGCAGCGCGTGCTGGAAGCCACCAATTCGTGGCTGCATGCTCAGACCCGGCGCAGCCAAAACCCTTACGAAAAGGACAAGGGCTATGTCTGCACGCTGAGCGCCATGGTGATCAAGTCGACCACCGCGCATATCTTCCACGTCGGCGACTGCCGGATCTATCGTCTCGCCGGCAACAGCCTTGAGCAACTGACCACCGACCACCGCGTGGTCTTGTCCTCGGTGCAGAGCTATCTCGGCCGTGCCTTGGGCGTTAATCCACAGGTCGAGATCGACTACCAGTCGTTCACGGTCGAGCCGGGCGACATGTTCCTGTTGGCGACCGACGGCATCTATGAGCATGTCGCACCGCGCCAGTTGGCAAAGATGATCGTCGACGGCGCCGATGACCTCGACAAAGCGGCGAAGGCCATTGTCGAGCAGGCCTATGAGCGCGGTAGTCAGGACAATCTCACCGCCCAGATCGTGCGTATCGATGAACTGCCGGCGAGCAGCGCCAGCGAGGCCTTCGGCCAATCGAGCGAGTTGCCGTTGCCGCCGCTCCTGGAGGCCAGGATGGCGTTCGACGGTTACACCATCGTGCGCGAGCTGCATGGCAGCAGCCGTAGCCACATCTATCTCGCCGTCGATAACGACAGCGGCACCACGGTGACAATCAAGATTCCGTCGATCGATCTGCGCGACGATCCCGCCTATCTGAGGCGGTTCATGATGGAGGAATGGGTCGCCAAGCGCATCGACAGCCCGCATGTGCTGAAGCCCTGGACGCCACCGCGCAAGCGCAATTGTCTCTACGTCGTGACCGAATTCATCGACGGGCAGACGCTTCGGCAATGGATGATCGACAATCCGAGCCCGCAGCTTGAGACGGTCCGCGGCATTGTCGAGCAAATCGCCAAGGGCATCCGCGCCTTCCACCGCAAGGAGATGCTGCACCAAGACATCAGGCCCGACAACATCATGATCGAAAAGACCGGCACGGTGAAGATCATCGATTTCGGATCGACCAGGATCACCGGCGTAGTCGAGGCGGCGCCCTTGGACGGCCGCAACGAGATTCTCGGCACCCAGCAATACACTGCCCCGGAATATTTCCTGGGCGACCCTGGCACGCCGCGCTCGGATCTGTACTCGCTCGGGGTCATCACCTATCACATGCTGACGGGACGGCTGCCTTATGGCGCCCGGGTCGCCCGCGCGAGGACCCGATCGGACTTCAACAAGCTCATCTACGGCCCGGCCACGCACATCCGTCCGGACATCCCGATCTGGGTCGATCGAGCAATGGAGCGGGCCGTGCATCCCAATCCATATAAGCGATATGACAGTCTGTCGGAGTTCTTGTTCGACCTCCGCAATCCCAACGCAAAATATCTCACGACGTCATCAACCCCGCTGATTGAGCGCAACCCACTATTGTTCTGGAAATGTACGACGCTCGTGCTGGCGCTCGCCCTGGTTCTCCTCTTGGCCTACGGGGCGCATCGCTTTCATTAGTGTGTGGTGCCGGAGGGGATCGGGTCCAGTCCGCTCTTGATCAGCTCAGCGCGGGCGTCGGGCGATGCGAGGAAGTGGATCAACGCGCGTCCTGCGTCGGGCTCCTTGGAGGCGCTGGCGATCCCGGCGGAAAACACCGTGATCTTCTGCAGCTCATCCGGCAGCGGCCCGACGATATCGATGCCGGCAACGGGCTTCAGCTCGCTGATCTGCTGCAAGCCGATCTCGGCTTCGCCCTTGGCCACGATCTCGCCGACGGGCGTGGCCGGAATCTTTCTTGCTTTGTCCTTCATCGCTTCGGCAATGCCGAGCTTCTGGAACATGTCGGTCGATACGTAGACGCCGCTGGCGCTGTCGGAATAGGCGATCGACTTTGCCGCGAGCAGCGCGCGCTTCACGGCATCCGCCGAGCTGATGTCCGGCTTTGGCGCGCCTGATTTCACCGCGATTCCGATCGGCGATTTGACGAGTTCGACGCGGCTGTCGGCTATAACCTTGCCTTGCGCGGCGAGGTCATTGAGGGCGTAGCCGACCATGATGAGCACATCGGCGGGCTCGCCGCGCTCGAGCCGCACCGGAATTGCGTTGACGGTGGTTCCCATCGACGGTCCATAGGCGGTCGACACCTTGTGGCCGGTCCTGCGCTCGAATTCCGGCACCAAGGCTTTGTAGGCGGCAGTTAGCCCGCCCGAGATCATTACGTGGATTTCGGCGGCGGATGCGGAGGCGGTGAGGAAGAGGGCGGCGGCGAGGGCAAGTGCGAGCGCGCGAAAAGTCGCGAAGGGCCGCATGGTCGTTTTTCTCCCGGGACAATTTTCTAGGTGCTCGTCGCGTTGGGCAGACTATTGCGTGCGGGGGCGAGTGGCTAGGGCCTCCACCCGTCATTGCGAGCCGAGCGAAGCAATCCATGTCGCCGCTTGCGGAAGCATGGATTGCTTTGTCGCTATGCTCCTCGCAACGACGGAAAGAGAAGCGCTCGCCTTGTCACGAATTCACGTGCACGAAGTCGCGCAATAGCGGATAGATCTCGTTGTTCCAGCGCTTGCCGCTGAACACGCCGTAATGGCCGACGCCGGCCTGCATGTGATGCACCTTGCGATAGCCGCGCACGCCGGTGCAGAGGTCCTGCGCGGCGAGCGTCTGGCCGATCGAGCAGATGTCGTCGCGCTCGCCTTCGACCGTCATCAGGCCCATGCGCCTGATCGCAGCGGGATTCACCGGCCGGCCCCGGTGCATCAGCTTGCCCTGGGGTAGCAGATGCTCCTGGAACACGTCGCGCACGGTCTCGATGTAGAATTCCGCCGGCAGATCCATCACCGCGAAATATTCATCGTAGAAAGTCTTGATGACGTTTGCCTTGTCCTTCTCGCCCTTGGCAAGATGATTGGCGAGGTCCATGTGCTGCTTGATATGGCGCTCGAGGTTCATGGAGACGAAGGCGGTGAGCTGCACAAAGCCCGGATAGACCTTTCGGAACGCGCCCCGGCACTGGATCGGGACATAGTTGATGAGGTTGTCCTCGAACCACTTTATCGGCTTGCTCTTGGCAAATTCGTTGACCTTGGTCGGCTGGATGCGCGTGTCGATCGGCCCGGCCATCAAGGTCAGCGATGCAGGGCGCGCGGGGTGATTGTCCTCCGACATGATCGCCGCCGCCGCCAGCGCCGACACTGAAGGCTGGCAGATCGCGACCATGTGCGCGCGCGGGCCGAGCTTGTCGAGGAAGGTGATGAGATGGTCCGTGTAATCCTCGAGCCCGAAACGACCTTGGTCGAGCGGAATGTCGCGCGGATTGTGCCAGTCGGTGATGTAGACGTCGTGATCCTGCAGCAGCGTCATGACCGTGCTGCGCAATAGCGTCGCGAAGTGACCGGACATCGGCGCTACCAAGAGCAGGCGCGGGTGCTCGGGTCCATCGATCTTCTTGAAGTGCAGGAGCGATCCGAACGGCGTGGCGTAGGCAACTTCCTCCCGCACCTCCAATTCGCGATTGCCCACCCTCACGCTGCCGATGCCATAGTCGGGGCGGGTGTAGGTCAGGGTGGAGCGCGAGATCAGTTCGAGTGCGGCGGCAAGCCGGCCAAACAGCCGGTCCGAGGCCCCCTGCGGCACCAGATTAAGATATCTAAGTGCCGCCGCCGCCCCCGTGCGCCATGGTGCCGTCAGGTCCATGTGATTCTGGTAGGCTTGGTACATCATTGACATTGACATCATACGCGACCGCCCCTTGCCCCGCGTTGCTATGCAATATCGAAGCCAAAGCGGAGTCGAACCGCCCTCGAAATTGGCACGTGGCTTGCTGCTTGGGATATTCGGCGCCCAGGCGATGAGCAGGGGCGATATCCGCAAGATAGGCTGGAGGCTTTGGGTCCCTGCGGTCGAGGTTGAGGCGTGAAGGAAGGCTCTATGGCAACGACACTGACCATCAGCAGCAAGAACTATTCATCATGGTCGCTGCGTGGCTGGCTGCTGGCGAAATTCGCGAGGCTGGAATTCGAGGAGGTGATCACAGCTCCGGACGACGCCTCGGCCCGCGCGGAACTCCTGCTGCTCTCGTCGTCGATCCTGGTGCCCTGCCTGCGCCACGAGGGCGCGACCGTCTGGGACACGCTGGCGATCGCCGAGTATCTCAACGAGGTCATGCCGAATGCCGGTCTGTTGCCGGAAGACCGCATAAAGCGGGCACATTGCCGCTCGATCTGCGGTGAAATCCACTCCGGCTTCACGACGCTGCGGGCATCGCTGCCGGTCAATCTGAAAGGCCATTTCCCGGGCTTCAAGATCTGGTCGCGCGCGCAGGCCGATATCGACCGGATCTGCAGCATCTGGCGCGACTGCCTCGCGGAGTCAGGCGGACCGTTCCTGTTCGGTGAGCGCCGCACCATGGCGGACGCGATGTATGCGCCGGTCGTCACCCGCTTCATCACCTATGACGTCAAGCTCGAGCCGATGCTCGCAGCCTATGCCGCGACCATCATGTCGATGCCGGAGATGCGGGAGTGGGTCGAGGCAGCCAAGGCTGAGCCCGCCGACGTCGAGGAGCTGGAGGTCGAATATTAGGCAGTGCTGCCTGCCGGCTGCGCGTTCAGCGGGCTCAAGCACGGTGCAAGTACTGCCTAAAGCTCGTGCCACGGCAGCCGCGCGCGAGTAGCGGCAGGCGAGCGGTGGTTGCGCCGCGAAAAATCGCTCGACTTAAATTCAGGCTTGGTTCCAAGCGCTTCGTCCGCTTGGCGACAGCGATCTGCAGGAATCGCTGCGCCGCAGCGCAACTGGCGCGGATTTCGCATGGCACGAACCAAGCTGTGAACGCGACGATGCGACGCTGCCGAAAATTTGGACGCCTTGCGTAGCCGCGGGTCTCGCGATCGAGAACGTTGGAGGCTTCAAATGAACCAGCATGCCGTTGTCAGCAAGTTCTCTCATGTCAAGCCAGGCGATACCGAATTCAAGGGCGGCGGCCTGCGCGACTTCTTCCTCTACCGCGATCTCGGCATAGCCGATGCCACCGGCGGCCAGGTGATCTGCCATCTGGTCAAGGCGAATCCCGATTGCCCGCCCGAGGATGGCACCGGCTGGCATCGCCATGATTGCGATTTCCAGATCGTGATCATGATGAAGGGCTGGGCGCGCTTCATGTACGAGGACAAGCCGACGTTGGTGCAGGCCGGAGACGTCGTGCACCAGCGGCCCGGTATCGTGCACTACCTCTTCGACTACTCACCGGACATGGAATATCTGGAGATCGTGAGCCCGGCGGATTTCAAGACCGTCGACATGCCGCCGGCCACCGACAAGGTGCCGCCGGTGACGCCTTGGAAGTAACTGATTGGGAGTCACCGATCATGTCGTCTCCGGAGGAATTAACTCTTGTGATTGGCCGTTGGCTGCGGCCGCTGGTTGTTCTCCTGCATGTGGTGCGCCTGCTCGGACTGGCACCGACATCTAGCCGTGAACAACAGCGTACGGCACTCCATCACTGATTCGGACGCGCTTCGTTCCACGGGTGTTCCGAACCTTAAGGCGGCGAATTTTCCCGTCGCATTTTGATACAAGCAAATGCGAGAGGGATGATGCTGCATCCCACTCGCAGGTTTTGCTTCAGCGTGAGCTTCGCGTCGCTCGCGAAGCGGAAGCCGATAGCGACTCTTCTGTGATCTCCTAAGCCACACCTCTTTGCTTGACGCGAGGAAAGCGCCAGGCAATCACGGTCGCCTCGACCGTTCCGCCGGATTCGTCATTGAGCCAATGACCGTCGGTAAAGCGACAGGCGAACGGCAACTGATATGTGCCGCTCTGATCTTCGCAAAGCACTTCGACGATCTCGTTCGGCGGAGGTTCGCCGTTGCCATCGAATTGTGCCAGTCGCTTTTCGCGCGTTGCCATCTGATTATTCTCCACTTCCGATGCGTGGAAACGTTTGAGTTCCCAAAAGCCCCCCGCACCCCGCAATAAGTGGAGGACAGCGCCGGAATGCGGTTACAGTGTGGTATCTCTGACGATGTCGTCGTGCTTTGCGCACATTGCCGTGAGCGCGTGGAGGACTTAATGAACGTTAAGATGATGATCGCCTCGCTCATGATGCTCGTATCCAGCGCGTTGGCATTTAACAAAGTTAATGCTCAGGACGTTCCAGGCATCGAGATCTGTACCGTCGAGAAGACCTGGGAGCGGCGCACGAGCTGCCTGCAGAGCAATGTCGACTTCCTCCAGAAGACGATCACGAAGCTTGTGACCGATCACCAGCAGAAGCTCGATGCGGCCAATCGCCAGATTGAATACCTCAAGAGTGCATCCGCGACCTTGCAGAAGCGCGTGGATGATCTGCTGGCCGCGCAGAAGAAGATGGACGAGGACTTGAAGAAGAAGGCCGACGTGCCGCCGGCAAAGGACGCTGCGCCGGCGGCGAAAGAAGGCGGCAAGTGATGTGTGTCCGTCATTGCGCGCGCCAGCGAAGCAATCCATCTCACCGCTCGCGGAGACATGGATTGCTTCGTCGCTAGCGCTCCTCGCAATGACGCCTGGGGTGAGAAGCCCCCTACGACACGCGGTACTGCTCCATCACGTCTCTGTCGGGCTCATAGCCGAGACCGGGCCCTTGCGGCACCTCGACGCTGCCGCTTGCATCGACATCGGCGCGGCCGCGCCAGAGGCAGGCCGGCCGTTTCATGTAGAAGGCTTCGATGAAGCCGTCGTGGCGTATCGACATCAGGTGCAGCGTCGCCAGGAAGCCCGGTCCGAAATAGGGCGAGTGTGGAACGATCTTGATGCCGAGTTCGTCGGCGAGCGTCGCAACTCTCAGGAACTCGGTGATGCCGCCGACCTTGGTTACCGAGGGTTGCGCATGGCTGACGGCGCCCGCCGTCATCATCTGGCGGAACTGGTGCACGGTGCAGGCATTCTCTCCGGCCGCGATGTCGAGGCCGCCCTTGGCGCGCACGTCGGCGAGCGTGGCAAAATCCTCCGGCGGCCAGACCGGCTCCTCGAGGAACATCGGACTTGCCGCCTGGCAGTCTCGCGCGAAAGCAATCGCGCTCGGGCCGTCCAGCGGGCAATTCATGTCGACCATCAGCGGGACGTTGCTGCCGATCGCGTTGCGTGCCGCGAACACCGCGGGCGTCGTGGTCTCGTGCAGCTTGATCGCGCCGTAGCCGCGACGGAGCGCGGCCTCGCATTCGCCGGCGATATGTTCCGGCGTGCCGATACGCATCAGGCTCGCATAGGCCGGGATCCTCGCGCGTGTGGCCTCGCCGATCAGCCGATGCAGCGGCACGCCCTTGATCTTGCCGGCAAGGTCCCACAGCGCGATGTCGAACCCCGAGATCGCGAACATCGTGATGCCGTAGCGGCCGAACAGATGCAGGTTGCGCTGGATCTGCTCCATCACGGCGGGAATGCCGGATGCATCAGGCACGTCGAGGCCACGCGCCTGCGGCGCGATCATCTCCTCGATTGCGGTGCGGGTCGTCTGTGGACAGACATAGGCGAAGGCGTCGCCCCAGCCCGTGAGGCCGCTATCGGTCGAGACTTCGACCAGCACCATGTCAAGCGCTGCGATCGCCGACGCGCCCTGCCGGAAGCTCGCGGGGCCGGCGTCATAGGGGATGCGGATGTGGTGTGCGCGGATATCAGTGATTTTCATAAGGTGCCTCCAAAGGTGGATGCCGAGTGCTCCGTCATGGCCGGGCTCGTCCCGGCCATCCACGCCCTTCGCCGTTAAGTGCCCAACGTGGATGCCCGGGACAAGCCCGGGCATGACGGGTTCGATGGTGTCTTAGGTTGAGCGTTAAGAGCCCTTCTCGCCGCTCATGACGGGGCCGAACCGCTCCCAGCTCTCGCCCTTGAAGCGCGTCATCTGGAGTTGCTCGATTGGCGCGAAGTCGTTCGGTCCGGTCTTGATGCGGGTGCCCGGCAGGTAGATGCCGATCTGGAAATCGAGATTGGCCGCCTGCTTCATGACATTCTCGCGGGTGAGGTTGTCGCCGCATTGGCGCAGCACCTGCTCGAGCCCCTTGGCGACGCCATAGCCAAACACGGTCGCGGCATCGTCGAGATCGCCTTCAGGATACCATTTGCCCATGAACGCCCGCCACTCATTCATCGCGGGATCGTTCTTCCATTCGGCGTCCTTGGGATCCTTCAGATAGTTGGTGGACAGCACGCCCTGGCTGGCCTCATAGCCGGCCGGTTTCATGACGCCGCCGATCGAAACGGACACGTTGGTCAGGAACTGCACCGGGTGCCAGTCCAGCTCGGCGATCTTCTTGATCGCCTGCGCCGCGAATTTCGGCGTCGCGATGTTGACGAAGATGTCGGGATTGGCGCCCTTGAGCTGGACCACCTGGGAATCCACCGTGGGCGAACTGGTCTCATAGGAGGCCTCCACGATGATCAGCTTGCCAGCCTGATCGCCGAGGCCCTCGCGCAACCCGATCACGTAATCCTTTCCGAAATCGTCGTTCTGGTAGAGCACGCCGATCGTCTTGCCCGGATAGTTCTGCAGGATGTACTTGCCGTAGATCCGCGCTTCGACCTGGTAGCTGGGCTGCCAGCCCATGGTCCACGGAAAATTCTTCGGGTCGTTCCACTTGGCTGCGCCGGTGGAGACGAAGAGCTGCGGCACTTTCTTCGTGTTCATGTATTTCTGGATCGCGGTGTTGCCCGGCGTGCCCAGCGGGTTGAAGATCAGCAGCACCTCGTCGTTCTCGACGAGCTTGCGTGCCTGCTCCACCGTCTTTGGCGGGCTATAGGCGTCGTCATAACTGACGAAGTTGATCTTGCGGCCATTGATGCCGCCTTCCGCATTGAGCTTCTTGAAATAGGCCGCTTCGGTCTTGCCGATTGTGGCGTAAGCGGAGGCCGGGCCGGAGTAGGGCATGATGTTGCCGATCTTGATCTCGGTGTCGGTGGCACCGGGGTCGTATTTCTTTTGTGCGCTGGCGGTTCCCGCGAGCGCGACAGCCAGAAGTGTCGCAAGCAGCGTGGATTGGGCATAGTTCAAGAGCCGGTAGTGCATCTTTGTCCTCCCTGACAGTTCGCCGCGGCTCTTGCAGTCTTGATTATGGGCAGCTTGATGTGAGCCGTCGGATCGATGCGTCAGCGAGTATGCACGATTGGCTATGCCTTGCCAGCGACGGGGCCGGTTGCAATTTCCGTGGGACGGAACGACGCTTTGATTGCTGCGGGACAGCAAGGACTGTCAAACGGTGCACGGCGCGATCACGCATGATGGACGCGTTTCGAGGGAAGGCCCGACAGCCATGAATCCAGCCCAGAAGGCGCTCTGGTACATCGAGAGCCATCTTGGTCAGCCGCTGACGCTCGACGAGATCGCCGGCATCGCCGGTGTCTCGCGCTTCCATTTGGTGCGCGCGTTTGCGGCGGCGACGGGGTTTCCGGTGATGCGTTACGTGCGCGCCCGCCGTCTCAGCGAGGCGGCTCGCGCGCTTGCGGGCGGCGCGCCGGACATTCTCAGCCTTGCGCTGGATGCGGACTACGGCTCCCACGAAGCGTTCACTCGCGCGTTTCGCGACCATTTCGGCGTCACGCCTGAAACGGTTCGCGCCACGACGTGCCTCAGCAAGCTGAAGCTACAGGAGCCGATCATGATGGATTCAACCGCGCTCGATCATCTCAGCCCGCCACGCATTGCAACCGGAAAGGCGTTCCTCGTCGCCGGCGTCGCCGAGCGCTACAATCACGCCAATTGCGACGGCGCCGGCATTCCGAACCAGTGGCAGCGATTTCACCAGACGGTCGGCAATATTCCCGGCCGCATTGGCAACGTCGCCTATGGCATCTGCTGCAACGGCGATGACGCCGGCAATTTCGATTATATCGCCGGCGTCGAGGTCGCCGACTTCTCCGACTTGCCGCGCGAGTTCAGCCGGGTGCGCATCCCCGAGCAGAGATATGCGGTCTTCACCCATAGCGAGCACATCTCCACGATCCGGCGAACCGTGAACACGATCTGGAATCACTGGCTGCCGCAGTCCGGTATGAAGGCGGCCGATGCGCCGAACTTCGAGCGCTATGACGAGAACTTCGATCCTATGACCGGCAATGGCGGCCTCGAGATCTGGGTACCTGTGAAGGAGTGATGGACTTGTAGGATGGGTAGAGCGAAGCGAAACCCATCAATGCGCCAGATGCGATAGGGCAAGATGATGGGTTTCGCTTTCGCTCTACCCATCCTACGGCAGCTCGCAAGGCTGCCCTGCTCCGCGCTTGCTTGGCAAGCAGAAGCGTCTTTGTCATAACTTCACGCCAACAATACGTTGCGTGGGGCGGTCCAAAAATCCCCTTGCAGCCGCAAGAGCCGGGAGGATTTCATGGCCAATATCCGCGTTCTCGCCACCGATCTCGAATTTCCGGAAGGGCCGGTGGTGATGCCGGACGGATCGGTGGTGCTGGTCGAGATCCGCGGGAAGCGGTTGACGCGGGTCTATCCGGACGGACGCAAGGAAGTGGTGGCGCAGATTCCCGGCGGCCCCAACGGCGCGGCGCTGGGTCCCGACGGCAAGATGTACATCTGCAACAATGGCGGCTTCAGCTGGATCCCGACGCGCAACATGATCATGCCGGGGCCGCAGCCGGACGATTATATCGGCGGCTCGATCCAGCGCGTCGATCTGCAGTCGGGCAAGGTCGAGACCGTCGTCGACAAATGCGGCGAGCATGCCTTGAGGGGACCCAACGATCTTGTCTTCGATAGGCATGGCGGGCTCTGGTTCTCCGATCTCGGCAAGCGCCGCGCGCGCGAGATGGATGTCGGCGCGTTCTATTACATCAAGCCCGGCATGGAGGAGATCGTCGAGGGCGTGCATGGTCTGCTGCCGGCCAACGGCATCGGCCTGTCGCCGGACGAGAACACGGTCTACATCGCCGAGACCCCCACGGCACGGCTGTGGGCCTACGATCTCTCCGAGCCGGGCACCGTCAAGCCGCGCGACGTGATCTATCGCGGCGAACGCGGCAAGCCGATTGCGGGGCTCGGCGGCTACCAGATGTTCGACTCGCTTGCGGTGGAAGCCAGCGGCAATGTCTGCGTGGCGACGCTGGTCTCGGGCTGCATCTCCGTGATCGCGCCTGATGGTACCCTGGTCGAGCAGGTGCCGACCGGCGACCGCGTCACCACCAACATTGCCTTCGGCGGACCCGAGCTGAAGACCGCCTACATCACGCTGTCAGGCAAGGGCGAGCTGATCGCGATGGATTGGGCGCGGCCTGGCCTGCCGCTGAATTTTTTGAATAAATAGTGCTAAGGCGTCATTGCGAGCGAAGCGAAGCAATCCATGGCGCCGCGTACGGACAGATGGATTGCTTCGTCGCTGTCGCTCCTCGCAATGACGGAAAGGATACCGGATGCCCTGGCTTGAACCTATCACCCTTCGCGGCGCGCATGCGCGGCTGGAGCCACTGTCGCCGGATCACGCCGATGGTCTCGTTGAGGCCGTGAAGGACGGCGAGCTCTGGAAGCTCTGGTACACTTTCATCCCTCGGCCTGAAGACATGCGCAAAGAGATCGACCGCAGGCTTGGCCTGCAGGCGGCCGGATCGATGCTGCCGTTCACGGTGTTCGATGCCTCCGGCACCATCTCGGGCATGACCACCTACATGAATGTCGATGCGCTCAACCGGCGCGTCGAGATCGGTTCGACCTGGTACGCGAAGCGTGTGCAGCGCAGCGCGGTCAATACGCAGTGCAAATTGCTGTTACTGACGCATGCTTTTGAGGCGCTCGATTGCATTGCGGTAGAGTTCCGCACGCATTTCTTCAACCACCAGAGCCGCCGCGGCATCGAGCGGCTCGGCGCCAAGCTGGACGGCGTCCTGCGCAGCCACCAGATTGCACCAAACGGCACGTTGCGCGACACCGTGGTCTACAGCATTATCGCCAGTGAATGGCCGACGGTGAAGGCGCACCTCACCTATCAACTCAACGAAAAGCCGCGGTAGCCGCTCTGCCGCGCCAGAAACGAGACGATGGAAACGTTCGATTATGTGATCATCGGCGCGGGCTCCGCCGGTAGCGTTCTTACCAACCGCTTGAGCGAGGATGCCGGCACTACGGTGTGCGTGCTCGAAGCAGGCCCGAAGGATTGGCACCCCTATATCCATCTGCCGGCCGGCTTCATCAAGACGTTCCACATGAAGAGCGTCAACTGGGCCTACCAGCAGGAGCCGGGCCCTTGGACCGGCGGCCGCAGCATCTATGCGCCGCGCGGCAAGACGCTCGGCGGCTCGTCCTCGATCAACGGCCATATCTACAACCGCGGCCAGCGCCAGGACTTCGACACCTGGGCGCAGCTCGGCAACCGCGGCTGGGGCTATCCGGACGTGTTGCCCTATTTCAAGCGGATGGAACGTCGTGTCGGCGAGTGCGACGAGACCTATCGCGGCCGCGACGGCAGCCTCACGGTCACCACCATGGACTGGCAGGACCCGCTATGCGAGGCCTTCATGGAGGGGGCGGTCAGCCTCGGCATTCCGCGCAATCCTGACTACAACGGCGCGATCCAGGAAGGCGTGTCCTACTGTCAGCGCACCATCCAGAACGGCCTGCGCATGAGCGCGGCGAAAGCGTTCCTGCATCCGGCGCGGAAGCGGCCGAACGTCAACGTGCGCACGCATGCGCATGTCACCAACATCATCTTCGAGGGCAAGCGCGCGGTCGGCGTGCGTTACTTGCGGGGAGGGCGGGGCGGCGAGCCGGTCGAGGTGCGAGCCAGCAAGGAAGTGATCCTCTCCGGCGGCGCCTACAACTCGCCGCAGGTCCTGCAATTGTCCGGCGTCGGCTCGCCGGAGCTGTTGCAGTCGCACGGCATCGAGGTGCGCCACGCATTGCCCGGTGTCGGCGAGGGATTGCAGGACCATTACGCGCCGCGTTCCGTCGCGCGCGTGAAGAACATCCGGACCATCAACGAGCTTCGGCGGGGCCTCAGCCTGTGGGTCGAGGCGTTGAAATGGGCGACGACACGGCGCGGCCTGCTGTCGCTGTCGCCGACCATGGTCTATTGCTTCTGGCATTCGGGCGAGACTACGGAGAGTTCGGACCTCCAGCTCACCTTCACGCCGGCGAGCTACAAGGAAGGTGTGCAGGGCCAGCTCGAGGATCAGCCCGGCATGACGGTCGCCTCGTGGCAGCAGCGGCCGGAGAGCCGCGGCTTTGTCCGCATCCGCTCGTCTGATCCGTTCGCGCCGCCGATCATCCAGACCAACTATCTCGTCGAAGAGCTTGATCGCCGCGTCGTGGTCGCCGGCATGAAGCTGGCGCGCCGCCTGTTGAAGTCGGCGCCGCTTGCGCCTTACTACGACTACGAGGATTTCCCCGGACCGAACGTGCAGACCGACGACGAATTCCTCGCGGCTGCGACCGAGCGCGGCACGACGACCTTCCATCCCGGCTGCACTTGCCGGATGGGTCCGGCGGATGCCAGATGGGCCGTGGTCGACGACCAGCTCCGCGTCCACGGACTGCAGGGCCTGCGCGTGGTCGACGCCTCCATCATGCCGCGCATGATCTCCGCCAATCTCAACGCCTCGACGATGATGATTGCCGACAAGGCCTCCGACATGATCCGCGGCAAGCAGGCCCCAGAGGCCGTTAGGTTTGCGGAGATGGTTTAGCCGTCATTGCGAGGAGCGGCAGCGACGAAGCAATCCATCTCTCCGGGCGTGCGGACAGATGGATTGCTTCGCTTCGCTCGCAATGACGGTGAGAGCGAACCGAGATCAGGATCTAACTGTACACGAAGGCCTTGTCCGTCAGATCGATCGTCGGAAACTCGTCCTTCTCGGCCCAGTAGTCCTGGTTGTGCTGCCATTCCGGCTTTTCGCCGCGCTTGGGCAACAGGTGCATGCCGCGCAGCATGTAGCCGGGGTTGAAGTTTTTTTCGTCGATCCACGGCAGGATCGGCATGTTGTGGTCCTCCGGCCGCAGCGCCGGCGTGACCTTCTTCGCACCGGTTTCCTTCATGTGCGTGAGCAGGCGGCAGACGAAGTCGGCGACGAGGTCGACGCGAAGGGTCCAGCTCGCGCGGAAATAGCCGAACACCCAGACGAGGTTGGGTACGCCCGTGAACATCATGCCGCGATAGGTCACGGTATCGGCGAAATCGAGCGGCTTGCCGTCGACCTCGAATTCGATATCGCCGGTGGCGCACAGATTGAAGCCGGTCGCGGTGACGATGATGTCGGCCTCTAACTCCCTGCCGGATTTCAGCAGGATGCCCTTCTCGGTGAAGCGTTCGATCTCGTCGGTGACGACGGATGCCTTGCCCGCCTTGATGCCCTGGAAGAGGTCGCCGTCAGGGATGAAGGCGATGCGCTGCCGCCACGGGCGATAGCGCGGCGTGAAGTGGGTCGCGATGTCATAATCCTTGCCGAGATAGGCTTCGACCGCCGAGAGCAAATCCTTCTTGGCCTCTTCAGGCTTCTCGAAGGTCTTGCGGGTGAAGGCGTCCTGATCGAACAGGATCTTGCGGCGGGTGATCTCGTGAATCCACCTCTCGTCGACCTGCAACTGCCGCAGTTGCTCCGCGATCTCGATCGCGTTGCGGCCGGTGCGGAAATAGGTCGGCGAGCGCTGCAGCATGGTCACATGGCCGGCGTCCTTGGCCATCGCTGGGATCAGCGTCGCGGCGGTGGCGCCGGAGCCGATCACGACGACGCGCTTGCCCTTGTAGTCGAGATTCTCGGGCCATTTCTGCGGATGCACGATCGGGCCCTTGAACTTGGCCATGTCCTTCCACTCCGGCGTATAGCCCTCGGCATGGCGGTAGTAACCCTGGCACATCCAGAAGAAATTGGTGGTGAAGCGGAAGTGCTCGCCGGTGCCGGTCCGCGTGGCGTCGATGGTCCACAGATTGGTCTCGCTCGACCATTTCGCGGACGTGATGGTGTGGCGATAGCGGATGTGGCGGGCGAGGTCGTTCTCCTCGATCACCTCGCCCATATATTTCAGGATCTCTGCGGCGGTTGCGATCGGCGCGCTGGTCCAGGGCTTGAAGCGATAGCCGAAGGTGTGCAGGTCGCTGTCGGAGCGGATGCCCGGATAACGATGCGTGCTCCAGGTGCCGCCAAAAGTCTTCTGCGTCTCCAGCACGACGAAGCTGGTCCCGGGGCATTGCGTGGTCAGGTGGTAGGCGGCTCCGACTCCGGAAATTCCGGCGCCCACGATCAGGACGTCGAAATGCTCAGACGTGACGGGCTCGGCAGCGCGAATCTGCGTTTGGACGTTCATCTTCCCTGCTCGTTTGTTGTTTTGTTGGTATAGGCACGAAGCGCCGGGGTGCTCCCGGCGCTTCGGAAATCGTCACGTCAGACTTCGCGGCGGCTCAGGAACGCCAGCCGCTCGAACAGGTGCACGTCCTGTTCGTTCTTGAGCAGTGCGCCATGTAGCGGCGGGATCAGCTTGCGCGGATCGCGCTCCCGCAGCATTTCCGGCGTGATGTCCTCGTTCAGCAGCAGCTTCAGCCAGTCGAGCAATTCGGAGGTCGAAGGCTTCTTCTTCAGGCCCGGCACTTCCCGCACCTCGAAGAAGATGCGCAAGGCCTCTTCCACCAGGCGCCTCTTGATGCCGGGGAAATGCACGTCGACGATCTTTTCCATCGTGTCCGCATCGGGGAACTTGATGTAGTGGAAGAAGCAGCGGCGCAAGAAGGCGTCCGGCAACTCCTTCTCGTTGTTGGAAGTGATCATCACGATCGGGCGCAGCTTGGCCTTGATGCTCTCGCCGGTCTCGTAGACGAAAAACTCCATGCGATCGAGCTCGAGCAGCAGATCGTTGGGGAATTCGATATCGGCCTTATCGATCTCGTCGATCAAGAGCACCGGGCGCTTCTCGTTGGTGAAGGCTTCCCACAATTTGCCGCGCTTGATGTAGTTCTTGATATCCGAGACGCGCGCGTCGCCGAGTTGGCTGTCGCGCAATCGCGACACCGCATCATATTCGTAGAGGCCCTGCTGCGCCTTGGTGGTGGACTTGATATGCCAGGTCAGAAGCGGTGCATCGAGCGCCTTGGCGACTTCCTCGGCCAGCACCGTCTTGCCGGTGCCGGGCTCGCCCTTCACCAGAAGCGGGCGCTCCAGCACGATGGCGGCGTTGACAGCGACTTTGAGGTCATCGGTGGCGACATAATCCTTGGTACCGGTGAATTTCATACTACCCCGTCAGAATGAGTTTCAATTTGATACTAATGGAAAAACCAAGCAGGTCTAGCGTGGATTCCAGCGTCTGAACGCAACTGAGGTCATCGCTACCGCCTCGAATTTAGGCGGGCCGTTTCCGCCTTGCGGAATGACGCTCACACCTTCGTGGCGAACCCGTAATGCTGTCCTAAAGACCCCGGGTGCCCTTGACGGCGCGACCCCGGCGGGCAATCTATGGAACATGTTCCTGCAATTCTTCACATCGCTGCGCGATGCCCAGGTCCCTGTGACCTTGCGTGAATATCTGACGCTGATGGAGGCGCTCGACGCCGACCTCGCCGAGCAGAGCGTCGAGAATTTCTATTATTTGTCGCGCTCGGCGCTCGTGAAGGACGAGCGCAACCTCGACAAGTTCGACCGCGTCTTCGGTACCGTGTTCAAGGGCCTCGAGAGCCTGCTCGATGCCATGGACAAGGCTGAGATCCCCGAGGAATGGCTGAAGAAGCTCGCGGAAAAATACCTCACCGAGGAAGAGAAGAAGCAGATCGAAGCCATGGGCTGGGACAAGCTCATGGAGACGCTGCGCAAGCGGCTTGAGGAACAGAAGGGCCGGCACCAGGGCGGCAACAAATGGATCGGCACCGCCGGTACGTCGCCGTTCGGCGCTCATGGTTACAATCCCGAAGGCATCCGCATCGGCCAGGAGAAGAACCGCAACAACCGCGCCGTGAAGGTGTGGGACAAGCGCGAGTTCAAGGATCTCGACGGCAATGTCGAGCTCGGCATCCGCAACATCAAGGTCGCGCTGCGGCGCCTGCGCAAGTTCGCCCGCACCGGTGCGCCTGACGAACTCGACCTCGACACCACGATCAAGGAAACCGCCAACCACGGCTATCTCGACGTGCACATGCGCCCCGAGCGGCGCAATGCGGTGAAGGTGCTGGTGTTCTTCGATATCGGCGGCTCGATGGATTCGCATATCGAGCAGGTCGAGGAATTGTTCTCGGCCGCCAAGAGCGAATTCAAGCACATGGAATATTTCTACTTCCACAACTGCCTCTATGAGGGCGTCTGGAAGCAGAACAAGCGGCGCTTCACCGATCGCACCCCGACCTGGGACGTGCTGCACAAGTATCCGCACGACTACAAGGTGGTGTTCGTCGGCGACGCCTCGATGTCGCCTTACGAGATCATGGTCCCCGGCGGCTCGGTCGAGCATGTCAACGAGGAGGCCGGTTCGATCTGGCTCGATCGCATCATCCGCACCTATCCGCACGCGGTGTGGCTCAACCCGGTGGCGCAGAAGCACTGGGACTATTCGGAATCGACCACCATCATCCGCCGCATCTTCTCCGAGCGCATGTACCCGATCACGATCGAAGGTCTGGAGAATGCGATGAAGGAACTGGTACGATAGCTCTCGTCATTCCGGGGCGTCCGAAGGACGACCCCGGAATCCATTTAGCCACTTGCGCCGGCGGAGGAATAGATTCTCTGATGTGCAATTGCACATCATAGTTCGATGCTTACGCATCGCCCCGGAATGACAAACAACAACCAAGGGAGAGCCCCATGTCCCAGACCATTCACCGCGGCATCAAGCAGATGATGGACGAAGCCAATGCCGAGATCGAGACCATCAGCGCCGCCGATGCGATCAAGATCCTCCCGAACGACGATGTCGTGATCGTCGACATCCGCGATCCCCGCGAGATTGAGCGCGACGGCAAGATCCCGGGCGCCTTCTCGTGCACCCGCGGCATGCTCGAGTTCTGGATCGATCCGGCGAGCCCCTACGCCAAGCCGATCTTCCAAGAGGACAAGAAGTTCATCTTCCATTGCGCCGGCGGCATGCGCTCGGCCCTGGCTGCGAAGACCGCGCAGGACATGGGGCTGAAGCCGGTCGCCCATATGGGCGGCGGTTTCGCCGCCTGGCGCGACGCCGGCGGCCCGATCGAGAAGTGGGAGCCGAAGAAGAAAGACTAGGTGGTCGCCACCGCCAGCGCCGTCATGCCCGGGCTTGTCCCGGGCATCCACGCCCTTGGGCGACGCAGGCGAAGACGTGGATGGCCGGGACAAGCCCGGCCATGACGCAAGCTGAAGGATATCGCTAGATGACCACCACCGAAGACCCGCTCGTCTCCACCGACTGGCTTGCCGCCCACCTCGGCGATCCCAAGGTCAAGGTGATCGACGCCTCCTACAAGATGCCGGGTGTGCTGCCGTTGCCGGCCGACGATTTCATCGCCGCCCACATTCCCGGTGCAGTGTTCTTCGACGTCAATGCGATCGCGGACAAGAGCGATCCGCGCCCGCACATGTATCCGACCGCCGAGCAGTTCGCGCAGGACGTCTCCGCGCTCGGCATCTCCTCAGGCGACACGGTGGTTGCCTATGATGCCGGCGGCTGGGTCGCCGCGCCGCGAGCGTGGTGGATGTTCCTGTCGTTCGGTCATCCAAACGTGAAGGTGCTCGACGGCGGCTTGCAGAAGTGGAAGGCCGAGGGGCGGCCGACGGAAACCGGGCCCGTCGCGCCGAAGCCTGGAAAATTCCAGGCCAGGTTCGATCCGAGCTTCGTCCGCAGCAAGGAGCAATTGCTCGGTAATATCGAGACCAGGAAGGAGCAGGTGATCGACGCGAGGCCGCGCCCGCGGTTCGAGGGCACCGTCGTCGAGCCCTGGCCCGGGCGCCGTTCCGGGCACATCCCAGGCAGCCGCAACGTTCCCTATGCCGACCTGTTCGACCCCAAGACCGGCGCGATGAAGCCGCTCGATGAATTGCGCAAGGCATTTGCGTCGGCCGGCGTCGATACGGCGAAGCCGATCGTCACCAGTTGCGGCTCCGGCGTGTCGGCGCTGGTGCTGACGCTCGCGCTCTATCGCCTCGGCGTGCGCGGCAGTGCGCTCTATGACGGTTCCTGGGCCGAATGGGGATTGCAGGACGGGCCGCCGATCGCGACGGGACCTGCGTGATTGCAGACGATCAGCGCGTGGGGCGGACGAACACCGGCTGGCCGAACGGATCGAAAGTCTGCTGCTGCGGGATGACCTGCGGCGCCAGGCGTTGCTGCTGCGCCGCGAGGCGCCGGCGCTCCCTGGCACGCTCCGCCCGTGCACGCTTCTTGGCCGCGGTTTGATCCGGCTTCGCATCCGCGCTCTTTGCTGATGTCGTTTGCTCGACGCTGACCGCGGGGCCGCCCAGCGTGGCGATCTTGGCCGCCGCCGGACTCGCTTCCGCTGAGGTCGGCGCCTCGGGTGCGGCCGGCGTGGCGTCGTTCGCGGGCGGGACCTCTGCGACCGCCACAGGCTTGGCCTCTTCGGCGGGCGCAGGAGTTTCCGTCTGGGCTGCCGCCGTCGGCGCCTGGGGTTCCGGAGCATCTGCTAGAGGCGGTTCGGCCGGCGGCGTCTCGGTTGAGGCAGCCTCCTCGGGCTTCACGGCGGCCATCTGCTCAGGCTCGGCCGGCGCGGGAGCATCGGCGGTTGGTACGGTCGGAGAAGGGGACGTCTCGGCGCTGTCCGGCGCCTTTTCTGTTGTCTCTGCTGCGGGCGGGTCGACGCGCAGCATGGCGAGCGTCGGCGGCTTCGCTTGAACTTGTGTTTGGGCTTGCGCGAAGACGGGCTCCGGCGGGCTGCGTCGCGCCGGGATGCTCGCGACTTCCTCATGGGCGGCCCGGAGCAGCGCGGCAGCGCCAAGTCCGAAGATCAGGACCGACGTCGACAGCACGATTGCCGCGAACAGGAAACGAAGGCCGGGAAGCATGGCGCGGTTCCGTCTTTGCCGAAGTGTTCTGTTGAGCCAGAGGAAACGCGGTGATCACAGGGAAGCCGCTCGCGGGCAGCGAATCAGGCCGATTCGAGGATATCGCAACCAATGTCAAAGCAATGACGCCCGTAGTCCCCCGGAATAACTTTTCCCTGACGGTGAGGCATCTTTGCCGCAGCGATCACTGCCAATCACAAAATGACCGATTCGGCCCGGATTTCGCGGAATTGTCTTGAATGCGCCGCTATCTTCCTTCAAGTGCCGTTAACGGTCCGGTGTGGCTTGGGGACTATACAAGAGCGATGATGATCAACCGCATTCTGACGATTTGTGCTGCCGCAGCGCTCGGCGCGGCAGGAACTTCGGTTGCGCAGGCGCAGCAGGGCTACCCCGCAGGGCCAGGTCCAGTCTATTCCGCTCCTCAGGGCTCGTATCCGCCGCCACCCCCCGGCTACGTGCGCGACGACCGCCGGCCGTCGGATTTCGATGTCTTTGAGGAGGACGACGAGGCGCCGAACGGCCAGAGTTCGGCGTCGCTGTCGCCGCCCGGACCAGTGCTTTCGCCCAACGATCCCCGCTATGGCCGCCCGATGGGCGCGCCCCCGCCGGTCTATTCGGATCGGACCATGCCGACCGGCCCGGTCATGTCGCCGGATGATCCGCGCTATGGCCGGCCGGCAGGCCCGCCGGCGGTGATCTATGCCGATCGTCCCCAAGGGCCGGCGCAGAGTTACAACTATCCCGATGATCGCGCCATGCGTCCGCCGGAGTCGGTGGGCGCCGCGGGTGGTGCGCCCACCGTCACCGGCGCCGTGTCGCAGCAGCCCCAGGTCGGCAGCGACGGCAGGCCGATGACGGTCGCGGCGCTGCCGCCGGAGGAGCAGCCGGAGGCCGCTCCCGTGCAATTGCCGCCGAACCTGCGCCGCCAGGAGGTCTCGTTCGCGACCAAGGAGCCGCCAGGCACCATCGTGGTCGATACGTCGAACACCTACCTCTATTACATCCTGGGCGGCGGCCGCGCGATGCGCTACGGCGTTCGCGTCGGCCGCGATGGCTTCACCTGGACCGGCGTGCAGAAGATCAGCCGCAAGGCGGAGTGGCCGGACTGGTATCCGCCCACCGAGATGATCGAGCGTCAACCCTATCTGCCGCGCTTCATGGCCGGCGGCCCCGGCAATCCGCTCGGCGCGCGCGCGATGTATCTCGGCTCGACCGTGTACCGCATCCACGGCACCAACCAGCCCTCGACGATCGGCAAGTTCGTCTCTTCCGGCTGCATCGGCATGCTGAATGAGGACGTCTCCGACCTCTTCGAGCGCGTGAAGGTCGGCACCCGCGTCGTGGTGCTGCCGGGTGGTCCGCCGCCTGGAACCGCCACCGCCTCCGCTGCGCCGCCGCCCGGCGGGCCCGTTGCGGCCGCCCCAGCGCCGACCCAGGCGCAGGCCGCCGCACCGCTGCCGGGCACCCAGCCGACCACGGTGCCGCCGCTGCCGGCCCCGGTCACGATCCGCTAGGGCGATTACAGTCCAACATCAAAACGCGCGCGAACAGCGCGCCTTTTTTGTTTTGCGCTTCTGTCAAATTCCCGCGCTTGAATTCGTGTTCGGCTGGATTACCTGCCAGAGGGCTGCAACCGACGTGGGACAATGCCATGCGCATCCTTGTTGCAGGCGCCACCGGCGCTATTGGCCGACAACTCGTTCCCGCCCTGATCCGGGCCGGCCATTCGGTGATCGGCACGACGCGAACAGCAGCGAAAGCCGAGGCGATCGGGCAGATGGGCGTCGAGCCCGTCATCGTCGATGGCCTCGATGCAGAGGCTGTCCGCGCGGCGGTCATTGCGAAGCAGCCCGAGGTGATCGTCCACGAGATGACCGACCTCGCCGATGTTACCGATCTCCGCCATTTCGATCGCGCCTTCGCTGTCACCAACCGGCTGCGCACGCTCGGCACCGATTGCCTGCTGGCGGCCGCGCGCGAAGCCGGTGTCAGGCGTTTCGTCGCGCAAAGCTTCTGTGGCTGGACCTATGGCCGAACCGGTGCACCTGTCAAAACCGAGGCCGATCCGCTCGATCCCGATCCGCCGCAGGAACTTCGACGCACGCTGGAAGCGATCCAGCATCTGGAGCGCGCCGTCACCGGCTCGGATCAGCCGGAAGGAATCGTGCTCCGATACGGATCGTTCTACGGTCCCGACACCGGCATACTGTCGCGGGCGATGATCGATCAATTGCGGCGCCGCCGCGTGCCGATGATCGGCGATGGTGGCGGCTGGTGGTCTTTCATTCATGTCGCCGACGCTGCATCCGCCACCGTTGCCGCCATCGAGCGCGGCGAGGCCGGCAATATCTACAACATCGTTGACGATGAGCCCGCGGAAGTCAGCGAATGGCTGCCGGCGCTTGCGGCGATCGTCGGCGCTAAGCCGCCATTCCATGTGCCCATCTGGCTCGGCCGATTGCTCGCCGGCGAACATGTGGTGGCGATGATGACCGAGGTGCGGGCGGGCTCGAACGTCAAAGCCAGGCGCGAACTCGGCTGGCACCCGGCGCATCCGTCCTGGCGCACCGGCTGTGCCGAAATCGTCGGGCACTCCAGTGGCCACAGCGCTGCCGCTTGAGCTGTTGATGCGACGCTCAGACGTCCGCCTCATCAGCGCTTTCGCGGGTTGCATTCTCGAGCCAACCGGCGATGCGCAACAAGTCACGATCGCGCCCGCGAGCGCCGATGAGCTGGACGCCGATTGGAAGTCCCTGATGGCCTCTGAGCAGTGGCAGCGAAACGGTCGGCAGACCGCAGAGGCTCCATGGCATCGACATGACACCGGAGCCCGGCCCATCTTCCAGCCGGGTCGCCTCGCCCGGCGCCGACAGGGTGATCAACAGATCATGTTGGATGAACATACGCGAGGCCAGTTCAACGAGACGGTCGGCCTGCGCATCGAACGTAAGGTAGCTTGCCGCGCTGATGGTGTGGCCGGCTTCGATGCCCCGCTGCAGCGGCGCGCAATAGCGGCGGATGGTCTCAGTCGGCTCCGAGCCGAAACGATAGGCGAGATGCGCGTTGAGCAGCCCGAAGGTGACATCGAGTGCCTGATCGAATTCAAGTGGGAGTTCCACCTCGACGGTCGCGGTCGGCAGTGACTGGATGAATGTCTCGAATGCTTTCCCCGCGTTGTCGTCGATCAGCTTCCAGCCTGGCCCCTTGACCACGCCAAGACGGGGCGCGGAGGCCGCAGGCTGGACAGCCGCTAACGCGGGATCGAACGCGCCGGCGAAAAGGCACAAGTCTCCGATCGAGCGGGCCAACAGGCCGAGATGCGCCATGCGCGGCACCAGCACGTTCGATCCCGCCATTGAGGTGAAACCCAAAGAGGGTTTGAACGCGAACGCGCCGCAAAACGAGGCGGGGAGGGTGGTCGAAGCGGTGTGTTGCGTGCCAAGCGCCAGCGGCACCATGTGGTCGACGACGGCGGCGGCAGAACCCGCCGACGACACGCCCGGCGAGCGCGACAGGTCCTGAGGATTGCGGGTCGGGCTCGGATGGTACATCCCGAATTCGGATGTCGCGGTCTTGCCGACAATGATTGCACCGGCGCGGCGCAGCGCCGCCACCGCATCCGCATCGGCGTTTGGCCGCCGGCCGCGAAGCGTCTCGCTGCCATATTCGGACGGCATGTCGGCGGTGTCGAATACGTCTTTCACCCCGATCGGCAGGCCGTGCAGTGCGCCGAGCGGCCCACCTGATGCGCGGTGCTCGTCGGCACGCCGCGCCTCTTCGCGCGCCCGCTCCGCATCGAGGAAAGCCCACGCCCTGACGTCGGGCTCACGCGCGGCGATCCGGTCCAGGCAGGCATTCATCAAATCGAGCGCGCTTGTCTCGCCCCGCTTGATCCTGTCGGCCAGCATGCTGGCCGACAGGTGGTTTGGAAGCACAGAGCTGGTCATCATCGAACCGAGGCTGTGATGCTGCAGCCCGATTCGGCGGCCGGGCGGAACGCGGTCGCGGCGGGAACGGTGGCGATCCGCTCGTAATAGTCCCAGGGCTGCCGGCTCGCCGCCGGCGATTTCACGCGATAGACGCCGAGATCATAGGCGAGGCGGCCGTTCTGCTGCACGACAGCCTGCCGCCCGAACCGATCGACCGGAAGCTGGCGCATCTCGGCATTGACGATCGCGGCATCGTCGCTTTTGGCGCTTCTCGCGGCCTTCAGGAAATGCAGCACGCCGGAATAGACGCCGGCTTGTTCGCGGGTCGGCATTCGGCCGTGTTCCTTGAAGAAGCGCTGCGCGAAGTCGCGGGTGCCGTCGCTGTCATCCCAATAGAATCCCGTGGTGATGATCAGCCCCTGCGCCGCTTCGAGGCCGAGGCTGTGGACATCGGTGACGAAAGCGTGGAGCGCTGCGATCTTCTGCGTGCGCATGATGTTGAACTGGCCGGCCTGCTTGATCGCATTGACGGTGTCGGCGCCGGCGCTCGCGAGCGCGACGACCTGCGCGTTCGAGCTTTGGGCACGTAGCAACAGCGAGGCGAAATCGGCTGTGTTGAGCGGATGGCGCGCGCTGCCGAGCACCTTGCCGCCGCGCTCCTGCACCACGGCACTGGCGTCTTTCTCCAGGTCGTGGCCGAACGCGTAGTCGGCGGTGAGGAAGAACCAGGACTTCTGCCCCTGCTCGGTCAGCGCCGCAGCCGTGCCGCGCGCCAGTGCGTAAGTATCGTCGGTCCAATGGGTCACGTAGGGCGAGCAGCGTCCGCCGGTGATCTCGACGCTAGCGGCACCCGATACCAGGAGCGACCGCTTCTTCTCGGTCGCGATCGTCATCAGCGCGAACACCGCGCCCGAATGGGGCAGGTCGACAACGGCGTCGACGCCTTGCCGGTCAAACCACTCGCGTGCGATGGCTGAGGCGACATCCGGCTTGTTCTGATGATCCGCGGTGATGATCTCGATCGGGACCCCGTTGATCGAGCCGCCAAAATCGGCAACGGCCATCCGCGCGGCCTTGATCGAGCCCGGCCCGCCGACATCGGAGACTACGCCGCTTTGATCGCCCATGACCCCGATGACGACCTTATTGTCCGAGAACTGAGAGAAGGCCGGCGACGTGAGTATTGAGCTAAGTGCAATTGAAATCAGGATTTTCCGGTACATTTCGCTGCTCCGCGTGAGGTGCGGCGGAGCCTAACAACCCGCTGCTACGCAGATGTGACAGTGTTGGTACATATGTGATTATTGGCTAGTGACGAAGATTCGATGAGGAACAGCGTGACCAGACAGGCGACGGAAATCGAAACGTTCGGGCCGGAAGTGGAGAACGGGGACGCGTTGGTCGCCCGCATCTGCTGGCACTACTACAAGGAGGGGCAGACCCAGGACGTCATCGCGCAGCACCTGAAAATCACGCGGAAGCGGGTCAACCAGATCCTCGGAGAGGCGCGGGAGCGCGGCGTCGTCCAGATCTCAATTGCCAGTCCCTTCGGTCCTTGCAGCGAACTTGAGGCCCGCCTCGCTGCACGTTTCAAGCTGCGAGGCGCCATCGTCGTGCCCGCGCCGATTGGCGACACTGACGTCCGCAACCTCGTCGGCGCCGCCGCCGGTCACTATATCTCCGAGCACCTGCCGCCGGCCGGGACTCTCGGCATCACCTGGGGTGGCACCATCAACATGGCCGCGCAAAATCTGCGGCGCCGTTCCGGCGACGGCTGCCGTGTCGTCCTGTTGTGCGGCGGGCTTGCCGAAAGTACGGCGATCAATCCTTACGACAACGCGGCGATGATGGCGCGCGCGTTGGGCGCGACATGCTACTACGTGACCGCGCCGATGTTCGCGGCAACGGCACAGCTTCGCGATGCGCTGGTTTCCAGTGAGCCCGTGCGCTCGGTGCTCGCAATGGTAGCAGGGCTGGATATCGCCTTGTTCAGCGCCATTGATCTGTCCGAACAATCGAAAGCGCTGGAATATGGCGTGATATCGCGCGAGACGTGGCAATCGCTGCGCGACGCCGGCGCGGTCGGAGATATCTGCGGCCACTATCTCGACAAGGACGGCAACGCGGTGACGCATCCCCTGACCCGGCGCGTGATCCATCCGCCGATGAGCGATCTGAAGGCGGTACGCGAGCGCATCCTTGCCGCCGGTGGCATTCAAAAGCTTCCGATCATCAGCGCGGCGATCCGCGCCGGGCTGGCCGACATTCTGATCACGGATGAACGGGTTGCGACCGCCCTTTGCGAAGAACGGTGATCACGCCAGTCGCCGCGGCGGTTCGCTCCCCTTGGTCCAGGCATCGATGCACTCGACCATCTGGCCGTAGTGGATCCCGAGGCTCTCCTGGGTCGCGTAGCCGAGATGCGGGGTGAGCACGAGGTTGTCGAGCCTGCGGAAGGGATGGTCGGCCGGCAGCGGCTCCACCGAGAACACGTCGATGCCGGCGCCCGCAATCTTCTTTTGCGTGAGAACCTCCTGCAGCGCGTTCTCGTCAACGATCGGCCCGCGCGCGGTGTTGACGAGATAGGCCGTCGGCTTCATCCGCGCGAGATCGACGGCACCCACCAGGCCGCGCGAGCGCTCGCTCAGCACCACATGGATGGTGACGATGTCGGCGGTCGCAAACAATTCCTCCTTGCTGGCATAGCCGACGCCGGCCTCCTTGCATTTCTCGGCCGTCAGGTTGGGGCTCCAGGCGATGACATTCATGCCGAACGCCTGCGCGAGCTTCGCCACCCGACTGCCGAGCTTGCCGAGCCCCACCACGCCAAGCGTGCGGCCCTCGATCTCGACGCCGGCAAAGGTCTGCCAGGGCTCGCCTGCATGCATCCGCGCGTTTTCCCGGCCGATGCCGCGGGTGAGTTCCAGGATCAGGCCGAGCGTCAGCGCCGCGGTCGGATCGCGGCTGTATTGCGTGCCGCACAGCACCACTTTGTAGTCCTTGGCGGCGTCCACATCGATCGCGGCATTGCGCATGCCTGATGTCAGCAGGAGTTTCAGCTTGGGCAGCGCCGCGAACAGCGTGCGCGCAAATGCGGTGCGCTCGCGCATCGCGCAGATGATCTCGAAATCGGCAAGCGCGCTCGCGGCAGCCGCCTCGCTCGCAAACGGCTCCCTGAACACGGTGACGTCGACGCGGTCCTTGATCTCTGACCAGTCGGCGATCGAAAGTGACAGGTCGAAATAGTCGTCGAGGATTGCACAGCGCAGCCGCGTCATCGATGAATCCGTCTGTGGCGAGGACGACAGCGAAAACTGCCGTCAAGGGATATCGCTATGGTTGCGCGCAATCGTCGGGTCGCGCAAGCGGACTTCGGGAAACCCCGCTTCAAATATCCGGCAGGTTCAACTCAACCGGCTTCTGTGCTTGGCGCGCCAGGCCGGCCCGGGCCCGCGCATATAGTGCAGTTCCGGCCGGTAGGGGTTGAATGCCCTGGCGAAGAACTGGCGCCAGAAGATGCGGAGTTCGGCGAGGATCTTCGCAAGGCCAGTGCGGCTGGCCGCCGGGGCGGGCAGGGACGTGCTTGTTGCCATGACACAGCCCTCCTGTTGGTGATGCGCGGCTCAGCCTGCGCAAAATGCCGTTTTCGACGCTGAAAATGAGATTTCGCCCGATTTATTAAAAGAAGGTTTCAATTGTCGTCATCTTGCGCACACATGGTTTCGATCCCGTATTCATCGGGGTGAACGGATGGAAAACGCACAGTGTGCGGTTGCGCTTTGAGGGCACGGCGGCTACATCGGCGGCAGCAAAATTTCCATAAATCCTGCCGATTCCAGGGGACTCAATGGCCCGCCAGTTCGTCTATTTCATGCAAGGTCTGACCAAGAGCTACCCGACCCGCAAGGTGCTCGATAACGTCCACCTGAGCTTCTATCCGGACGCCAAGATCGGCGTGCTCGGCGTCAACGGCGCCGGTAAATCGACGCTGCTCAAGATCATGGCCGGCATCGACAAGGACTATACCGGCGAGGCCTGGGTCGCCGAGGGCGCCCGCGTCGGATACCTCGAGCAGGAACCGCAGCTCGATCCCAAGCTGAGCGTCCGCGAGAACGTGATGCAGGGTGTCGCCAAGCAGAAGGCGATCCTCGACCGCTACAACGAACTGGCGGTGAACTACTCGGACGAGACCGCCGACGAGATGACCAAGCTGCAGGACGAGATCGAGGCACAGGGCCTCTGGGATCTCGACAGCAAGGTCGACCAGGCGATGGACGCGCTGCGCTGCCCGCCCGACGACGCCGACGTCACAAAGCTCTCCGGCGGCGAGCGCCGCCGCGTCGCGCTGTGCCGGCTCTTGCTCGACCAGCCCGAACTGCTGCTGCTGGACGAACCGACCAACCATCTCGACGCCGAGTCCGTATCCTGGCTCGAAGGCCATCTGCGGCAATATCCCGGCGCGATCCTGATCGTCACCCACGACCGCTACTTCCTCGACAACGTCACGGGCTGGATTCTCGAGCTCGATCGCGGCCGCGGCATTCCCTATGAGGGCAACTATTCCTCTTGGCTGGTGCAAAAGCAGAAGCGGCTCGAGCAGGAGGGCCGCGAGGACGCGGCGCATCAGAAGACACTGGCGCGCGAGCAGGAGTGGATCGCGTCCTCGCCGAAGGCGCGCCAGGCCAAGTCCAAGGCGCGCTACCAGCGCTACGAGGAACTGCTCAAGAAGGCGAGCGAGAAGCAGACCCAGACCGCGCAGATCGTCATCCCCGTGGCCGAGCGGCTCGGCCAGAACGTCGTCGACTTCGAGGGCCTGACGAAATCGTTCGGCGACCGCATGCTGATCGACAATCTCACCTTCAAGCTGCCGCCCGGCGGCATCGTCGGCGTGATCGGTCCGAACGGCGCCGGCAAGACCACGCTGTTCCGCATGATCACCGGGCAGGAGAAGCCGGATCAGGGTACGATCACGGTCGGGGAGTCCGTCCATCTCGGCTATGTCGACCAGTCGCGCGACGCGCTCGACGGCAGCAAGACCGTGTGGGAGGAGATTTCCGGCAACAACGAACTGATCCTGCTCGGCAAGCGCGAGGTGAATTCGCGCGGCTATTGCTCGGCCTTCAACTTCAAGGGCGCTGACCAGCAGAAGAAGGTCGGTGCGCTCTCAGGCGGTGAACGCAATCGCGTGCATCTCGCCAAGATGCTGAAGTCGGGCGCGAATGTGCTGCTGCTCGACGAGCCCACCAACGACCTTGACGTCGACACGCTGCGCGCGCTCGAAGAGGCGCTGGAGGATTTCGCCGGCTGCGCCGTGATCATCAGCCACGACCGCTGGTTCCTCGACCGCATCGCCACCCACATCCTCGCCTTCGAAGGCGACAGCCATGTCGAATGGTTCGAAGGCAATTTCCAGGATTACGAAAAGGACAAGATGCGGCGCCTTGGCCAGGATTCGATCATCCCGCATCGCGTGAAGTACAAGAAGCTGACGCGGTGACGGCACTTTAGCGACGATCTGCTGCGGCCAGTTGTCGCTTTCCACCACGACGAGATTGCGTAGATATAGCGCTCCGCAATCCCCGATACTGCTGCGAGCAATTCATAATGTCTGCCACCTCCGACGCCCCCGCGCCGCCGAAGATCGCTTCGCTGCGCCCGGTTCCCATGTTGATCTTCGGATCGCGCTGGCTGCAATTGCCGCTTTATGTCGGGCTGATCATCGCCCAGGGCGTCTATGTGGTGCTGTTCATCAAGGAACTGTGGCACCTGTTCGCCCACGCCTTCGATTTCAGCGAGCAGCAGATCATGCTGGCGGTGCTCGGCCTGATCGACGTCGTCATGATCTCGAACCTTTTGGTGATGGTGATCGTCGGCGGTTACGAGACCTTCGTCTCGCGCCTCAACCTGCGGGGACATCCCGACGAGCCGGAATGGCTGAGCCACGTCAACGCCAGCGTGCTCAAGATCAAGCTGGCGATGGCGATCATCGGCATCTCCTCGATCCACCTGCTGCGGACCTTCATCGAAGCCGGCGCACTCTCCTCGGGCAAGACCAACTACACCGAGACTGGCGTGATGTGGCAGACCATCATCCACACCGTCTTCATCCTGTCCGCGATCGGCATAGCCCTCGTCGACAAGCTGTCGAATGCGTCGATCGAAGGCGCCAAGCAGTCGGCCGGACATCATTAAGGGTGCGGCGCTTGCGAGGTCGTGCTAGGTTCATGGACGGGGCGCGGCTGATGTCCGCCTCGAAAACGGGACAGCACTTCGATTGGACCGCTGAGTGAACAAGCCGCTCGACTTGCCATTCCTCCGCACGCTCGCCTTCGGCTTTCTGTTCTTGGTGTTACCAACGGCCTCGCCGGCCCACGCCGCCGATGCCGCCTTCAGCCAATTCATCGCCTCACTCTGGCCGGAGGCGCAGGCCGCCGGCGTGTCGCGCGCGACGTTCGATCGTGAGACGCGCGGGCTCGAGCCTGACTACAAGCTGCCGGATCTGATCTTGCCGGGCCGCCCCGCGACCGGCGCGCCGGCGCAGGCTGAGTTCGTCCAGGTGCCGGCGGATTACGTCAAGGAAGCTTCCATCGCGCGGCTTGCGGCCGAAGGGCAGCGGCTGATGCAGAAATATCGTGCTGACCTCAACGAGATCGAAAATCGCTTCGGCGTGCCGGCGACCGTGGTGCTCGCGATCTGGGGGCGAGAGACCGATTACGGCCGCTACAAGCTGCCCTATGACACGCTGCGCGTGGTGGCGACACAGGCCTATGTCGGCCGCCGCAAGGACCAGTACCGCACCGAGTTCATTCTTGCGCTGAAGATCCTCGGCGAGGGTGCGGTGACACGCCAGGAAATGCGCTCATCCTGGGCTGGTGCCACCGGGTTCACGCAGTTCCTGCCGTCCGAATATTACAAGCACGGCGTCGATCTCGACGGCGACGGCCGCATCGACATCTGGCACTCGGTGCCTGATGCGCTCGCGTCCGCCGCCCAGCAACTCGTCAACAAGGGCTGGCAGAAGGGCGTGCGCTGGGCCTACGAGGTGAAGCCGCCGGCCAATGTCGATTGCACGATGGGCGTGCCGGAAGTGACGAAGCCGATCGGTGATTGGCTGCGCGCGGGCTTTGAGCCGGTGCGCGGACAGAAGCTCAATGCGACCGAGCAGGCGCAGCCCGCCTCGCTGTTGCAGCCCGAGGGCATCTATGGCCCCGCATTCCTGACCACGAAGAACTACTTCGTCATCAAGGAATACAATTTCTCCGATCTCTACGTGCTGTTCGTCGGCCATCTCGCTGACCGCATGACGAGCCCGCAGCCGTTCGCCACGCCCTGGTCGGCGACGACGCAATTGCGCACCGCCGATGTCGAGGCGATGCAGCGCCATCTCACGCGGATCGGTCTCTACAAGGACAAGCTCGACGGCAAGGCCGGGATGCAGACCCGTGCCGCGCTCGGCGCCTACCAGAAATCGGCAGGCCTGAAGGTCGATTGCTGGCCGAGCGAAGCGGTGCTGCGCGCGATGACGGCGGCGAGATAGGCCCTACGCTCGACAAACAAAAACCCGGCCGCAAAGGGCCGGGTTTTGAATTTGGTGGGTCTTTACCCGCCGGGTCAGCTTAGTCGCAAACCTGAACGCGACGGAAACGCCAGCCGTAGCCGTCCCAGAAGCGCTCGCGAATCATGCGGCACGGAGCTTCTTCAACGTAGACCGGCGCCGGTGCGACATAGACCGGAGCCGGACGGCTCGCAGCAATCGCGCCACCGAGTAGGGCGCCGCCAATCAGGCCACCGGCCACGCCGGCTGCGATCTGGCCGTCTCCGGCCTTGGCGGCCGGCGCGACAGCCAGCGAACCGGCAATCGTTGCGACCGCGACGAAGGCAGCTAATGTCTTCTTCATGTCTAGGGCTCTCCTGGATGGCGCCTTCAGCCGACGCCGGGTTTAACGATGACTCGCACGCTGGTTTCGAAATCCCGTCTCGCAAAAAGAGCGCACAACAGTCAATCGAAAGTAAACGTCAGCGCGCTAATGGCCTGAAAAAAACGGTTTTTTCTGGCCATTCGCCGTTCAGCTTCCGGAAAAGCGGTGGTTTTCCGGCATCCTGTGCGAGATTTAATGAAGGTGAATGCGCGTTAATAGCAGACGCGCACGTTGCGCACCCGCCAGCCATAGCCATCCCAGAAGCGCTGGCGTTGCCAGGCGCAGGGCGGTCCGTACTCGTAGGGGTCGGCGACGTAATAGCCGGGGCCGGGACCGTACGAGTAACCTGGACCGTAGGAGTACCCCGGACCGTAGTACCCGTTTTGCGAAGCAATCGCACCGCCGATCAGGGCTCCACCGATCAGTCCGGCCGCAACCCCCGCGGCAACGCCGCGCTGCGCATGCGCGGGAGGAGGTGCCGCCACGAGCGCGCCTGCCAATGCAATGGCGGCAAATCCGAGCAATGTCTTCCTCATGGCCTCACCTTTCTTCAAGTCATCCACTTTGGGGCATTGGTCCTGACCAGAGTTCCACATTTCCCCGTAACGATCAATGAACGCCGCAGCGGATCGCCCGAGAAGTGATGGCCAGCGTGCCGTGCGGATGACGCGGATCACACTTAGATTCATTCCAATTTACCTCCGTCATCAGTTTGGAATTGCTTCAAATTCCCGTTTTTCTTTTTGCGTCGCTTGCTCGCCTTCAATATCTCTTAGGTCAGCATCACCGACCGGACCCGCCTTTTCGATGATCGTTTGTTCCTGCAACGTCCTCAGCGACCACGACGTCCGCAATGCGGTGAGCGTCAGCGGGTCGTTGCCGCGGAATGCCAAGCAGCTTTATGGCTGCCTCGGCTGCAGTGCCGAATGCGGTCGCTGCGCCCGGACCATCAAGACCATCATCGACGAGGCGCTTGGCCCATGTGCCAAGGCCTGCTGTGCCGGCTGCCCGCACAGCCATGACGCCGTCGACGACGTCGCCAATACAGAGTTCGCGTTGGCCGCCTGCTGAGCCGTCGGGATTTCCCCAGATCTCTTCGCAGATGCCCTCCCAGAGGAGGGTTGCTCTCGTTCATGATCTGATTTAGAAGCGTTCTAAAGTTGAAATCGGGCCCGCTTTGGGCCTTTAAACATTTGGAGTGGACTATGCAGGGCGACCCTAAGGTCATCGAATATCTCAACAAGGGCCTGCGCAGCGAACTCACCGCGATCAACCAGTACTGGCTGCACTATCGCATCCTGAACAACTGGGGCCTCCTGGAGATGGCCAAGGTCTGGCGCAAGGAATCGATCGAGGAGATGCACCACGCCGACCGCTTCACGGACCGCATTTTGTTCCTCGACGGCTTCCCCAACATGCAGGTGCTCGATCCCTTGCGGATCGGTCAGAACGTCCAGGAGATCATCGAGTGCGATCTCGCCGCCGAGGTCGGTGCCCGCTTGCTCTACCAGGAGGCCGCCACCTATTGCCACGGCGTCAAGGACTATGTGAGCCGCGACCTGTTCGAGGACCTGATGAAGGACGAGGAGCACCACATCGATTTCCTCGAGACCCAGCTCGATCTGATCAAGCGTATCGGCCTTGAGCTCTACACCCAGAAGCACGTCGGCCACCTCGAGAGCGAGCACTGAGCCGGGCGAGAGAGCATCGATTTCTCTCGTCATGGCCGGGCTCGACCCGGCCATCCACGCCCTTTCTTACGGTCTCCAACGCGTGGATGCCCGGGACAAGCCCGGGCATGACGGTTGAGAATGCAGCCCATCGAATTCGCTAGAGCTGCGTCTTGTAGCGTTCTTCCACCATCGCCTGGCTTTCCGGCTCGCCGAGCGTCGTCTGGTCGTGGATCACTTCGCTGATGCTCGGAAATACCTTGCGCTCGACGCGCGTGTCCGCCGACCACAGTTTCGAGCGCATCAAGGCCTTGCCGCAGTGGAAATAGGCTTCCGTCACGTCGATGCGCAGCACCGCGCGTGGCGGCTTGCCGAATTCCACCATGGAGGCCAATAGCTCCGGATCGGCCGAGAGGCGTCCCTTGCCGCCGACACGCAGCGTCTCGTCGATCCCCGGCACGAAGAAGATAAGCTGCACGAAGCCTGAGCCCGCGACGATGTTCCGGAAGCTGTCGATGCGGTTGTTGCCGGAGCGGTCCGGCATCAACAACAGGTTTGGCGAGGCGACGCTGACGAAGCCCGGATTGCCGCCGCGCGGCGAGGCATCGACGCTGCCGTCGGAGCCGGAGGTCGCCAGCACGCAGAACGGCGACATGCCGATGAACTTCCTCGCATGCACATCGATCTCCGGCCGCGCCTTCGCGATCACGCGCGCAGTCGGTTTTTGATAGATCGAGGCGAGGTCGGCAGCGGCAAGGTCGGTCACGGGCGATCTCCAGATGTCGTATTTGTGACAAGCGTATCATCGCCAAATTCCGCCGTCATCCCTCGCTGAAAGAGGCATGCTCAGTCTCAGCCGCGGTCCTCGACATCAGTCTCGGGGCGGTCGCTGCCGGCGGCGGTCTCGGTGTGCCATTGCCCGTCGGGGGTTTCATACTCGATCGCCTCGGTGCGGCCGGGCACGCGCTGCTCTGCCGCCACACGCCGGGCGGCGGCCAGCGCAGCGGCATGGGTCGCGAACGGTTCGGAAAACACACCGTCTACGGTGTAGGCCCAGCCGCCGTCATGCTCGACGATCTTGTAGATCACATGGCTCATCGGGAACTCGCTTCATGGTTGACACTGGAAGGGTGAAGCCACCGGCGTTTTCATGACAGAATAGGCGATGATGTCGGAATTTCCATGGACCAATCGTCCTTAGGGCAGGCAACGGGCCCGGGCCGCCGGTGACAGGAGCAAAGCATGTGCCGTAATATCAAGACGCTGTTCAATTTCGAGCCGCCGGCGACCGAGGACGAGATCCACGCTTCCGCACTGCAATTCGTGCGCAAACTGTCCGGCTTCAACAAGCCGTCGCAGGCCAATGAAGCCGCCTTCGATCGCGCGGTCGCCGAGGTCTCAGACGCCGCACGCCGGCTTCTCGTCTCGCTACACACCACGGCACCGGCGCGCGACCGCGAGATCGAGGCGGAGAAGGCCAAGGAGCGCTCGCGCCTGCGGTTCGGGTGAGCTGCGGCGGCCGTGACCTGCGCGATCGGTGCGCGGCCTATTTCTTGTCCTTGTGCTTCTTCTTTTTCTTGTCCTTGCGATCCTCGTCATCATCATCGGGATCCTCGAGGCCGTCGGGCTGTTCGGCAACGGCCGCAGCCAATGCTTCGCGCTCGGCCGCCTCCTGCTCGCGCTGGCGGCGGTAGTCCTCCCAGGCGTCGAAGATCATGTGAAGCCACGGCATCACCTGTTCGATCGACGGCAGTTGCCCGGGCGGGCCCGGCTCGCCGCGCGGACCGGCAGGTCCCTGCGGTCCGGCGGGACCTTGCAGGCCGGGCGCTCCCTGCGGACCCGGTTCACCGCGCTTGCCTTGCGCACCAGGTTTCCCTTGCGCACCAGGTTTGCCCTGCGCTCCCGGCTTGCCTTGCGGGCCGGGCTTGCCGCGCGCGCCATCGGGGCCGCGCCGGCCGGGATGTCCCTGCGGTCCCGGCCGCCCTTGTTCGCCGGGCCGGCCGCGTGGGCCCGGCGCGCCCGCTGCTCCGCGCCGGCTGGAAGCTTCATCGGCCACTGCTGCACTCCGAAATAAAATTGCGCCCGCGCGTTTTTTAGCGGCGTTTGACGACCGCTTCAATTCCGCGAGCCGCCCTTGCCGCATTGATCAACATCAATGATGCGATCGCGCGGCATGGCATCCTCGGGAGTGTGGCTGGCGGGACGGGAGCGAAGCCATGAACGCAGGCTGGAAGATCTTCTTGCTCTCGCTGGTCCTGTTCGCGATTGCCTTGGGCGCCGAACAGCTCCTTGTGCCCGACATCGTGCCGATAGCCTATGCCGAGGAGCCGCAGCCGCTGTTGCTGGTGGAGACCGCTTTCGTGCTGCGAGCGATCGTGCTGATCGCGGGAAGCGTAGCGGTGATCTCGTTCGTCATCACGCTCGGCGCCTGGGTGAGAAGCACGCGATCGCTTGAGGCAATTCCGACTAATCGTTCGGCGCGGGCACCTCGATGCCGTCGGCCGAATAGCTCCTGATCTTGTTGCGCAACGTGCGCACGGAAACGCCGAGCACGCGCGCGGCGCGCGTGCGGTTGCCATTGCAGCGGATCAGGGTTTGCAGCACCAGCTCGCGCTCGACCTCGCCGACGGTGGCTCCGATCAGGAGCGGCACGATTTCGTTGGGGGCCAGTGAGGACGCCGGAATCTCCGGCAGGGGCTGCGTGGACACATAGGACATGACACCTCCCGAGCAACGCCCGTTCGCAACATCGCGAATCGGAAACATCGAGAACGAACAAACCCCGCGCCCGCGCGAGACGGTGGCCGCAGATGGTTAACAAACGATTAACGCGATCGCTACCATCCACATTTGCGCATGGGTTCCCGCACGCGCCATGCTCACACCGCCCGGTAGCCGCCATCCACCATCACGATCGATCCCGTGACATAGGCCGACAGGTCGGAGGCGAGGAAGATCGCAGGCCCCACGATGTCGTCGGCCTTGCCGGCGCGGCCGAGCGGCGTGTGCGCGATGAAGCTCTTCACAAGCTCTGGATTGCTCGCGCGCGTCTGGGCGTTCAGTGGCGTCTCGATGAAGCCGGGGCCGATCGCGTTGACGCGCACGCCTTCCTTGCCGAGCTCGGCGGCGAGCGCGCGGGTGAAGCCGAGCACGCCGTGCTTGGAAGCCGTGTAGGCGGGCGAGCTCGGCGTGCGCACATGCACGAAAGACTGGATCGATGCGATGTTGACGATGCGTCCCTGCGCGGAGCGGATCTGCGGCAGGAACGCATGCGTCACGTTGAAGACACCGGTGAGGTTGATCGCGATGATGTCTTCCCAATCCTTGATCACAGCCTCGTCCGCGCCGAGCATGCCGTTGCGTCGCGCAATTCCGGCATTGTTGACGAGGATCGTGACCTGTCCGATCTTGCCGGAAATCTTCTTTGCAAGCGCGATGCAATCCTCGCGCCTGGTGACGTCGAGCGCAAAGCTGTCGGCCTTCCCGCCGGCGTCGCGGATCTCCCTCGCCACTTCCGCCGCCGCGCTCGCGTTGACATCGAGCAGCACGACGCGAGCGCCTTCGCGCGCATAGCCGGCTGCGATCGCGCGGCCGATGCCGGAGCCTGCGCCGGTGACGACGGCGATATGATTTTCGAGAAGGGCCATGGATGTTTCCTCTTGCTTGTTGTTGGACGCCGCGGAGAGGCTAATCCATTTTGTAGGGAGGGCAAAGCCAACGGGTTGCGCGAACGCGCGCCCCGTTGGCTTTGTCCACCCTACAGATTCTCGCTCCATCCTGCATCCGCGCTACACTTCGCAACGTGCGAATCGATCTGTCGCCATTGATGCTTTCCAAGAAAATCCCGGAGACTTTCCTATGAAACTGCCATCCGCCTTTCGCGCCGCGCTCCTCGCGCTGTCCGCTTTCGCCGGCGCCATTCTCTCCTCGGCTGCCCATGCCGACAGCGGCACTGTCTCGCTCACGATCTACAAGGCGGGCTGGATCATCGGCGGCTCCGGCGGTGGCGGCGTGTTGAATTTTCACGGGCGCAGATATCCGCTGTCGGTCGGCGGCCTCGACTACGGCCTGGTATTCGGCGGCTCGAAGACGGTGCTGCGCGGCCGCGTCAGCAACATCAATCGTCCCTCCGATGTCGCCGGTGTCTACGGCGCAGCCGGCGCCGGCCTTGCAATCGGCGGTGGCGCCCGCGCCATCGTGCTCACCAACCAGAAGGGCGCCGTGCTCGAACTCGTCGGCCACCAGGTCGGATTGATGGCGAATGCCGATTTGAGCGGGCTCGCGATCACGATGAAGTAGGGTGGCCGTTCTCTGTCGTCCCTGCGAAAGCCGGAATGACGCGTCATTGCGAGCGGAGCGAAGCAATCCATCTTGCCGCTTGCGGGAGCATGGATTGCTTCGTCACTTCGCTCCTCGCAATGACGAGGAGAATGCTGATTTGAATTTCAAACAGCGGAGGGGACGTAGGTTCGCATTCTCGCGGCGCTATGCGCCCGAGGTTTGCTTCACTTTCCACCCTCTCATTGAAGTGAGGGCGCAGGGAAAGCCGGGTGCCGGTTGCACCCATGGGTCCCGTGCAACAAAAAGCACGGGGGTAGGACCACAGG
>NZ_JCAMOQ010000059.1:0-51510 GCF_059512365.1 Bradyrhizobium sp. Ses1 | reverse complement strand
TCGCAATGCACGGTGCCGCTCGTCACCATCATCACCCGCAAGGCCTATGGCGGCGCCTTCGACGTCATGGCCTCGAAAGAGATCGGCGCCGACATGAACTATGCCTGGCCGACGGCGCAGATCGCGGTGATGGGGGCCAAGGGCGCGGTCGAGATCATCTTCCGCTCCGACATCGGCGACCCCGACAAGATCGCCGCGCGCACCAAGGAATACGAAGACCGCTTCCTCTCCCCCTTCATCGCCGCCGAGCGCGGCTACATCGACGACGTCATCATGCCGCATTCGACAAGGCGACGCATCGCAAGGGCGCTCGCGATGCTGAAGGACAAGAAGGTCGAAGCGCCGGCGAAGAAGCACGACAATTTACCGTTGTAATCATGTTCAAACGCATTCTGATCGCCAATCGCGGCGAAATCGCCTGCCGGGTCATCAAGACCGCTCGCCGCATGGGAATTCAGACGGTCGCGGTCTATTCCGAGGCCGACCGCGACGCCCTCCATGTCGAGATGGCCGACGAGGCCGTGCTGATCGGCCCGCCGGCGGCGGCCGAGAGCTATCTGTTGATCGAGAAGATCTTGGAGGCCTGCCGCAAGACCGGCGCCGAGGCCGTCCATCCCGGCTACGGCTTCCTGTCCGAGCGCGAGGCGTTCCCGCGCGCGCTGGAGGCCGCCGGCATCGTCTTCATCGGTCCGAACCCCGGCGCGATCGCCGCGATGGGCGACAAGATCGAGTCCAAGAAGGCGGCCGCGAAGGCAAAGGTCTCCACCGTGCCGGGCCACCTTGGCGTCATTGAGGACGACAAGCACGCGGTGCGCATCGCCGACGAGATCGGCTATCCCGTGATGATCAAGGCCTCCGCCGGCGGCGGCGGCAAGGGCATGCGCATCGCGCATTCGAAGGCCGAGGTCGAGGAGGGCTTCAATCTCGCCAAGGCCGAAGCGAAATCCTCTTTCGGTGACGACCGCGTCTTCGTCGAAAAATTCATCGTCGATCCCCGCCACATCGAGATCCAGGTGCTCGGCGACAAGCACGGCAATGTGATCTATCTCGGCGAACGCGAGTGCTCGATCCAGCGCCGCAACCAGAAGGTCATCGAGGAGGCGCCGTCCCCGCTGCTCGACGAGACCACGCGCCGCAAGATGGGTGAGCAGGCGGTCGCGCTGGCGAAGGCGGTGAGCTACGACTCGGCCGGCACGGTCGAGTTCGTCGCCGGCCAGGACAAGAGCTTCTACTTCCTTGAGATGAACACGCGCCTGCAGGTCGAGCATCCCGTCACTGAGCTCGTCACCGGCATCGATCTCGTCGAGCAGATGATCCGGGTTGCCGCCGGCGAGAGGCTCGCCATCGCGCAGAAGGACGTCACGCTGACCGGCTGGGCGGTGGAATCGCGTCTCTATGCCGAAGACCCGTTCCGCAACTTCCTGCCCTCGATCGGGCGCCTGGTGAAATACCGTCCCCCGGTGGAAGCCAGCCAGGACGGCATCACCATTCGCAACGACACCGGCGTGCAGGAGGGCGGCGAGATCTCGATCCACTACGATCCGATGATTGCGAAGCTCGTCACGCATGCGCCCTCGCGCGCCGCGGCGATCGAGGCGCAGGCCACCGCACTCGACTCGTTCTATGTCGACGGTATCAGGCACAACATCCCGTTCCTGTCGGCGCTGATGCATCATCCGCGGTGGCGCGAAGGCCGACTCTCGACTGGCTTCATTGCCGAGGAATTCCCCAAGGGCTTTGCGGTGCGCGTGCCGGAAGGCGAGGTCGCACGGCGCATCGCCGCCGTTGGCGCCGCCATCGATCACGTGCTCGGCGAGCGCAAGCGGCAGATTTCGGGACAAATGGGCGGCCGCGTCGTGCAGCGTGAGCGCCGCCGCGCGGTCTGGCTCGATCGCCAGGAGATTTTGCTCGAGGTCGGCCGCGAAGGCGACGCGATCGCGATCCGCTTCATCGATGCCGAAGGCAACGCCGGCAATGCGCATCTGCTGCAATCGCCGTGGAAGCCGGGCGATCCGGTCTGGCAGGGGACCATCGACGGCCACTTCGTCGCGGTCCAGGCGCGCCCGGTTCCCAACGGCATTCGTCTGGCGCATCAGGGCGTCGAGGTGCCGGTTTATGTCTGGACCGAAGCGGAAGCAGCTTCCGCCCGGCTGATGCCGGTGACGACGGCCTCCGACAGCGGCAAGAAGCTGCTCTGTCCGATGCCCGGCCTCATCGTCTCGATCGCGGTGGGCGAAGGCCAGGAGGTCAAGGCCGGTGAGACGCTCGCGGTCGTCGAAGCCATGAAGATGCAGAACGTGCTCCGAGCCGAGCAGGACGGCACCGTGAAGAAGATCCACGCCAGTGCCGGCGCAACGCTCGCGGTGGATGCACTGATTTTGGAATTTGCGTGAAATAAGCGTCGAATGTCCAGACGGTCGCGGCTGCCACTGAGCAATTGTCGAACTCGATCGCCGAGATCAATCGACAGATGGGAGGGCGGCCGAAGCGACCGGTTCGACAGCAGCAAACGTGCGAGGGTTGGCGGACGAGCTCGGCGCGCAAGCAGAAGCGCTGCGCGCGAAGGTCGACGGTTTCGTCAACAGGATACGCTGAGCCAGACCGGGAACGACCAGTTCAAGGCTCCAGGTCGACTGATATAGACCGGGCGAATAAGAAGTATCAGCACTTTTCATTTTCCTTGAATATGCGAGGTCTCTGACACGTAACGATTCTTGCGGCGCACCTGGACGCGCCAGTTCCCGGACGGCAATTGAGTGAGGCTGGCCATGGCCGTGTGCACTCCCCAATTCGCGTGCGCTACGTGTGCACTGAGAGGTCAAAGCGGGTACAAACGTGTGGAATTTCGGCTAGTTTGGAGGTCGCACGTTCATGCTTCATCCTATTGAGAGCATAAGGTAAATCATTGAAATCGCAAGACTATCGCTTTTCTGTGGCCCCCATGATGGATTGGAGCGAGAGTTCAAGTCTTTCAACTGGTTAGAGGGCGGCGTGTGCACGACGTGTGCACCGAGAGATCAAGAAAAATCTATTGACGGCAAATCTGAGCAGTTGGTCTGAGAGATGATAGGGACGTCGGGCTGGACGCAGGACAGCCACCTGCGATTGAGAAGCTGATCTCATTTTCGCTTGGCGAACGGACCTGTCTTCGTTTCGCCAGCGGGGCAGGGCTTCGACGTATTTGCCATTTACGCCATCAGCGACATCATGGTCGCGTACCCGAAATGGGCAGATAGCGGCCTTCGTTGGTTCGAGATATTCGATCGCGTCGATATAGCCGCGGCCCAGCGCCAAGCCAAACTGAACCGGGACGTCGTGCCTCAGCGATACGGTGTCGCGTCGGTGCTCTTCAACGAGCTCCGTCGCCAGTTCGAACCTCCTGCACCAGCAAAACGCGACAAAAAAGCCGAAGCCGCGGCGGCACGCGCAACGACCGACGCGGCTCGGCTAGCGCATATAGAGCGTCGGATCGATCTGGGTGCAAGCTGGCGGCGCTGCGCGATGCCACGCCAAATAATAAGCGCTTCGGGCGGGCTGTTCGCGAGCAATTCGATCTTCACGACCCCTTGCTCGTCACCGAGATGATGCGCGTAGCCCGGCTATATGGCGAACGGCCGGAGATATTTCGCACCGTCGGCTGGCGCCCCCTGGTGGAATTGGCATCCTCGAGAACAACCGCGGTGCAGCGCCGCAAGTTCGAGGCCCGAATCTTGAACGGAGAACGGCTCAGAGGCGCCGAGATAATCCGCGCTCGCCACCAAAATCCGATTTAATTGCGCATTTTAGTCTCAGTTTAACCAAGATGAGAAATCTTAGTTTTTACCCCGGTGGGCCTGCGACTTCGAGAACGGGGACACATCAATGAGACGCGCTGAACTCGAAAGAATGGATCTTGACCATCTATGGACTTTGCACGTGGAAATCTCGGACGTGCTGAAGGAGAAGATCACTCAAGAGAGGCGACGGCTGGTCGACAGATTGAATCGATTAGAACGGCCTATTGCCGCACGGCGACCATATCCGCGAGTCTCTCCGAAATATCGAAATCCCGATGATCCGGCTGAGACCTGGGCCGGTCGAGGCAAGTGCCCGCACTGGCTGGCAAAGCAGTTGGCATCAGGCCGGCGGATGGACGAATTCAGAATATGACCCGAGGCTGGCTCCTACTCGAGGCGGCGTAGCTATCAGGCCACTTGCGGGACGGGCAATCTGAGCCGGATGGCGGACTCGACTGGTAACGACGCATTCGGTCGCGTGGAGCGCCTTGGCATGGTGGCCCGGTCGACTGCACCGCATCGTGACGAAGTTGCCGCAAGAGCATCACCGGGAGCCTTCAGGATTTCCGCTGTCACGGCTAGGGCGGACGTTGCTCAGCGTGAGCTTCGACGCCGGCTCGTGACTCAAATGCGACATCAATTCGATGGTGCCGCTCGAAGGTGAGTCACGTCAGCCTTCCCATCTTTCACAGTCGGTTTGGCAATGTGGCGACGCTGCAACCTTGGCGCTGGAGCTGCCGCTTTCGGTGATCTCTACGTGCCGGCCGAGTGGGTGCTGGCGCGCAACGAAAGACTGGGGGCAATGCGACCCGCTCAGGCTTGCCCGGCTCGGGTACAGACCTTTTTCGGATTGCCGCGAACCGCAGTCTCTCAAGGCCGCCGAAACGCCACTGCAGCGGATTTTTTCATCTCGGTTAGATACTGACGGGCAGCCTTGCTTATTGCGCGAATGGCTTGCCAGGCCTCGGTGTTTTTCAGCCATGCCTTGGCTTCGCGGAATTTTGTGTACGCCCAAGCAAAGGCAGGAATTGTCATCAGTTTGTCGCGGGTAAGACTGAACAGGCGCTCGACCAGGACGAGCTTTAGAAGCTCGCCGACGATCAACGTTACAACACTGCTCACCATCTGACCGGTAGCAGCCAGATAAGCCGCCACCGGTTTGACCGGTTCCAGCAGGATCACCGGCACCGAAAACAACGCCAACGACGGGTAGGGCCGCAACGATCTGATCCAGGCGCGCAATCGCCTCAGCACCACACGCCTGGCCAGCCAATCCGAGATCGGCTTGGCGATGGCCATGAAAACCGCGTCCGCCAAGAAATACAGGGCGGCCAAGACATAAGTGATCGGTTTCAGGATTCGCTTCAATGTCAACTCTCCTAGCAAATCCAAACACCGAGAGTTCGAAAGGTTTCACCTGCCAGTGCGACGCGGGTCTCATTTCACGGAACAGGTCAGTTCCCCTGACTCCATTGGTCTTCGATATCAGGGAGCTTATTCGCGCGGCTAGGCGGAGGATTATCGCCGTGAGGGGATGAGGTCAGATGAGAGCGGGTCTCATCCTTGCTGCTGCATTCGTGGTGACGGAGCGCCGGACCCCCACCGCACGCCATCCTGTGCACAGTCGCTCGGCCAGACAACGGACGGGCCGAGCGTATGGCGCGATACGCTCGGCCCGCGCGATAAGCTAACAGCGGCAGACCGGCTCGGAAGCCACCACACGCAAAACGAAGCCCCACTCGGGCCGATGTCTCCTCCATCGAGGCAAGCATGCCGCCAGTGCAGGCGGCGATCACTGCACTGGACCCTAGTGCGGCACTTACACTGTCTGGTTAGTCCCGATGCGGGGTGCGGGCAAACTGTAAAATGGTCCGCTGACCGAGGTGGACCGGAAGTGACCGGCCGACTTCTCAAATGGCGCTTTTGACCCTTCTGCGACATGGGCAACTGGATTTACTGTGATGCAAAACCACGCTTCCCCTCAGGGGATACGCCCTTCATCTGGTACGGCCAATGAGATAGGTCGGGCCGTGTTCATCGCGAAGATCTTCTCGAATTCGAGTCGCATATTGCCGTGGCATTCGCACGCCGCGGCCGCGAGCCGCAACCGGTCGATCTCGATTTGGCCTCGTCGATCAGATTTGATCGCTCCTGATGCGCGCAGATCGCGCATCAGGAGCGTCACCGTCGTTCGTCGCACACCAAGCATTTGCGACAAGGTCGCCTGGGTGAGCGGAAGAACGTCGTGGTCGATGCAGTCGCAAAAATGGAGTAGCCATCGGACCATGCGGTCTTTGACCGTATGCAGTGCATTGCAGGCTGCGCCCAGTTGAAACTGCATCAGCATCGCCCTGCCGTGCATCTGGACCGCGTGCCGGATCGTAGGGCTCCGGTTGAAAGCGGCCTGAAATCGCGACGCGGGGATTCGCGAGGCGGTGCCCGCTGCACGAACGATCGCGGTAGTGGCCGAAGGTGACGACCCGAGCACCGAAAGAAGGCCAAGTGCCCCCTCGCGCCCGACTACGGCGGTGTCGACCGTCCGTCCGTCCGCCATGTCGATCATCAGCGAGATGGCGCCGCTGCGAGGGAAGAAGACATAGTCGATCTCGTCCCCCGCTCGCGCAAGGATCGCGTCCTGATCAAGCGCGACCGTCTCCAGCGCGGGCCGCAACAGATCGAGATCCGATACCGGCAGTGTTGCCAGGAGGCAGTTAGGCATTCCGCCCGGACGCGTCACTGCAGATGACCCGCGGTGAGGCACTTCATTCCGGGCGGTGCGAAGCGGCGGCCTGACATATGTTTAGATCTGCTGTCGCTACTCGCGCTGAGATCCAACTCACTTGCAAATTCGGATATTCCAACCGGATGTCGGCTCAAGCGTGAGTCCTCATCGACACGAACGGATCAATTTTAGGGGCTTGCGCCGCGACATGAGCGCGGCGAGTAAGGGAAGAGAGTCAGTGCAAACGGCAGTATCGATGCAGTTGCAGCGCGAAAATACGCAAGCTGCAAAAGGTGCTCTTCTCCACCGGCGTTGGGTAGCACCGATCTTCGGTTCCACCCATGTCGAATATGAAGGTCAGCTGGCCTTTGGCGCATTCCGGGTGTCATACAATTGTTATAATTGGACCGGTGCGTCGATCGATAGGGACGGGCGAACAGTGCTGACGGGTAGTGGACTAGCCGTTGCCCGCGTTGGCACGATGGCGTTCTGATCGCCAAGAGGTAACAGATTTAGCGGCTTCCGGTTATGGCTCGACTCGGATACCTCGGGGAATGTCCGCCGTCTCGCCGCTGTTGAGGGCATAGCCGACATCAAACACACGCATAGCGTCACGGGTCGTTTGCGACGCGCGCCAGTTCCTGGCAGAGCGGGCAGGTGATCGCTTCGTCCTTAGCCAGATAAACCCAATCATTCGATGCGTCTTTGCCGCAAAGCGTCCAGTACACTCGCACATCGGGGTGGATGTCGGCGCCTTCACAGGCGTGCACAAGGTCGCGCTTGTCGCACCAGTAAATCGGGAGGCCGTTAATGGTGCGAAAGCTCGTGGCCGGTTCGGGCTCCGACCATGTGCGTTCTTCGGGGTCGTAAGGTTCGATTTCAATAGTTTTCATCGCTCTAGCTCCTTTCATCCGCTTTCGGCACCCCATATCGATCGGCCGACCCGGCGGGCAGCGGCTCGCTTATTTGGTGCTCGATGGCGACGCCCTCCGGATCGTTTTCCTTAAGCCACGCCTGCGCGTCATCTTCGGTATCGAATTTTTTGAAGGTGTTCCGTCCTTCGTAGATCCAGACTGTTGTCATCAGAGAGACTCCTCAATCTAGGTCATCATCCGCCGTTACCGTCGCCTCAACGTCCTCCGGCATCTCGGGCGGATTACCTCTGTTGCACCACGGGCACGGGGCGCCGGCTCCGCCGCATGTGCAAGCTCGCGGCCCTTCCCACGGCCTATCCAGGTGGTTCTCGCACACAAAGCGGCAGTTATCGCAACGCGCGCACCATCTCATCGCAAGTCCTCCCGCAAGCCTTTGAAGACGGGGTGCCGCACCTTGCCCTCCGCGGACTTGGCGCGATACTCGATCTCGGCGAGCAGCTTCGGCTCGACCCAGATGCCTTTGTGCGCAATGCGCCTGCTGTAGGGCTGGGTCTTCCTAATCAGCGGCGTCAGGCGCTTCTGCAAGTCCGCGGCCGATGCCTTGTCGAAGCCGTGGTCGACCTTGCCGGCATAGACCAACTCGTCGCCCTTGCGCCGACCGAGATAGATCCCGTCCCATTTGCCTTCGTCCAAGGCGAACCCAGCGATTGTCAGCGTCTCACGCTGGCGGCAAGTCACCTTCAACCACTCGGCGGCTTGGCCTGACGCATAGCGGCTACTGCGCACTTTCGAAACCACGCCCTCAAGTCCGACCTTGCAGGCGTGCTCGTACATCTCGCGTCCGTTGAGGTCGAAGCTTTCGCTGAATTGGATGGGGGTCTCCTCGATCAGCTTTCTGAGATGCGCCTTGCGTTCGTTCAGGGGCAGCTTCCGAAGATCGTAGCCGTTCAGATAGAGCAGATCGAAGGCCACCATCACGATCTTGGTGGACTTGCCCTTCAACTCATTCTGCAGGACTGAAAAATCGGTGGTGCCGTCCGGAGACGGGACGACAACCTCGCCGTCGACGATCGCGGATGCCGCATTGATCACGTAAGCGTCGGCGGCAATCTTCTTAAAGCGCTTGGTCCAGTCGTTTCCGCGCCGCGTGAATACCTTGATGTCGTCGTTCGCAAGGTGAAGCTGGACGCGATAGCCATCGAACTTGATCTCGTGAATCCAGCGCGTCCCGGAAGGCACCCGATCGACCTGGGTCGCCAACGCCGGCTCGATGAAGCCGGGGGTAGGGCCCTTGGTGCCGATCGCGGCCGGCTTCTTACGCTGAAACGCCACTCGGATGACTCCACGCGACGAAGGCCGATTCAAAGTGGCGCAACATGATTCGTTCCGGCCCAGAGTGGTCCAGGTGTTTTGCCGCTGTTCCGACTCCGGAACTTGGAAACCTTTTTTGGTATTGCCGAGTTTTCCTGATGCCGGTTGGACCTACCTCAGAGAGATGCCATGCAGGAGTATCGCATTTTCGTTCTAGGTCGGGACGGACGCATTATGGACCGATACGAATTCTTGGCTCCTGACGATAACGCGGCGAAAGAGCACGCCGAGCAGATGGTGGATGGCCACGACATCGAGCTATGGGAGCGAGGGCGAAAGATAGCGGAACTGAGGAGCAAGGAGTGCCGGGCGCGATGACGATGGAAGATATGCTTCAACTTGCCTTGGTGGTTGTCTTTGCCGCGGTTTTGATGGCGACTAGCCAAGCTTTCACGCAATATCGATCGTCAAGACATGCCGACGTGCCTGCTCTCGCAGTGATCTTGCGTGCGGAGAGACCGACGTTCCCTCCTATTTGAGCATGTCTTGGTATCAAGGGAAAATGTCAGCTCTGATTCCTGCGGCGTCTGATCAGCCAGTAGACGCCGTAGCCAATGGCAAGGATCGGAAGACCTGCACCAGCGATTGGCCCGGGGGCTCCGCTGACGTTTTTGTTCTGACCGGGCGCGTTCTCGCAATTTCCCCTGTCATTGCAGGCTTGCGCAGGCAGGGTGATCGTCGTCAGAGTGAGGGCCAAAATCGCGGCGGCTATGCCAAAACCGCCCTTCATCGCCTTCTCCTTTATTACTGACCGACATTTAATGTGAAATTAAATTATATATTAAAAATATAAAGGTTCAATGTGTTTATTACCGAACTTTCCCGGTCATATCAGGTTACTTCCTTTTCAGGAGGGCGGCTGGTATGCGCGCTTCAACACGCAGTGCCAAAGAGCTTTGCGAGCTACTCGCGTCAGATACCGATGTGCTCGCACAAAAGATGTCGGATTTGCTTTCGCTTCGAAAATTCGTTGCCGACGCTGAAATCGTCGCCGCTTCGCATGGCAGCATACCGAGCGCGCCGCTGATGGACCTTGGCGGCCCCGCTGCTGGCGGAAGGAGTTGGCGTTTGCCGGATCGAACTGTTCAATAAATCTCGCAATGCAATCAAATTGTCCAGCGTCATAACAATGCGAGCACGCACGACGCTTTCATGTTCAATCCGATCCGAATCGAATAGCGGACCTGCCTTTGGGCGAACGTGTGTAAATGTGAGTGTCATGAGCGTCCCAGGCCCCGACGCCAGATTGATTTTTCCTATGCAAAGCACTTCTGGAATATTGCCTGGGTCTACCGTGAGCGGTTTCTCAGCCCATAGATGGTCTCCCACGAAGTTTTCCGATGTTACGAGATTTATCACCCCGCTTGCGGAATCTTCGCCCATCCCAGAAGTACGCTCTTGCGACTGCTTCGTTCCTCAATGCGCGGTGAAGCACGTCGGTGGCCATGTCACCGGCCAGCCACATCAGCGAATGATGAATTGATGCTAGTCAAGCAAACAGCTTGGCGCCTTCCGGAGTGATCTTCACGTAGGTGCCGCTTTCGTGCATCCAGAGCCAGCCGCGCTCGATCGCGAGCGCTCGTCCAGCCCCGTACTCGACCGGCGAGCCACCGTCTTGGAAGACGAACGGATAGTTGATTTTCTCGACGTGAATGCGCCCATCTTGCACCGGCACGACTTCGTGCGCGAGCTCCATGATGCGGCGGGCGGCCTTCTCCGGATCGGCGTAGGGTCGGTCCTCGATGTATTTCATGCTGCGAGTTTATCTTCTTTGTCTGGGCCGCGCATTACGATCTTCAGGGCGTCGTCAGGGAGTGGCCGCTGAAGGGCCTTGGCCTCATCCCACGGCGCGCGCAGCCAGACGTCGCGCTCCTCGTCCGTCGTCAGGTCATGGATCGGCTCCACGACGGCGTTTGGCTCGGTGGTCAGGAAACCATATACGAGGTGAGGGCCGGGGACCGGCTTCGACTTGGTGCCGCGGTCGCCCTTGAACTCGGTCCAGATTCCGGCAAAGGACGTAAGCGGCCGGTCCTCGTTCAGGGCAAACCACACGACGTCCTTTTTGTTGGTCACCGGGTTCGGTTCAGGCGCGTACTCGGCGAAGCTGTTGGAGGGGACGGCAGCCAAGCGGTTCCGTTCCAGCCCAGTAGGTTTATTTCCGACGATCCGACTCGGACTTGTTCGCTGCCTTCAATCGGCCTCGGATATATTCAGCCAAGTCGCCGACCTCATCACGCATGGCCTTTTCCGTGATCCCCTCGCTCTTGGCCATTTCGACGCAGCGCCGCGTTAACTCGGCCACGTCTTGCGAGGCGCCGGGCGTCCCGTACTGCTCAGCGGCGTGAACGCTATTCTCGATCCAGAACTCGATAAATTCGCGAGCTGTCGGCAACTCTCATCCTCTTAGTGACAAACTCAATAGTAGCATGCCATGGCAAATTCTCTCGCATTTCCCCTTGTATTCCCAGGGGAGCTATATAGCTTCAGGAAGTTCGATTAGCCGTTGTGCCTTGTTGAATGGTCTAGGCGGCCCTTTTCAAAAGACATCGTCGGATTGAATTCGGAGCTCGTGTGTGTTCACGCGAGATGCGGCGCTTTGGAGAGTTATCATGGCGACGGGTACGGTTAAGTGATTCAATGACCAGAAGGGGTTCGGATTCATCCACCCCAACGATGGCGGTAAGGACGTGTTCGTTCATATCAGCGCGGTCGAGCGAGCGAGCGAGCCTTGGTGGACTCGCCGAGCGCCAGCGGGTGAACTACGAGGTCAGGACCGACCGGAAGAGCGGTAAAGACAGCGCAGACAATCTGTCCCTCGCATAAAAGTTTTCCGTCATTCCACGGATGTACTGGAATGACGGTGCGGCCCGCTCGATCTCGGGATTGAGCGGGCTGTTGCACGCGAAGGGCAATCCGTTCCTTCAATCTGGGATCATCGGCCGCGTCGTCGCCACGGTTCGCGGCTGCAGCACTATAGCTGATCTGGTGCCCATAACTCGGAAGGAGCAGCAACTTTGCAAGTAATTGTTCGCGAAAACAACGTCGACCAGGCGCTTCGAGTTCTCAAGAAGAAAATGCAGCGCGAGGGCGTGTTCAGGGAAATGAAGCGCCGTCGCTCCTATGAGAAGCCCTCGGAAAAAAAGACCAGAGAGAAATCAGATGCCATCCGCCGCGCCCGTAAGCTGGCTCGGAAGCAGGCCATCCGCGAGGGGCCCATCGTCGTGCCACCCAAAAGGGAAAGGGTCGTGAGCAACCGTATGCAAACGCTGCCCGCCACAACAGCGCAGCCAACTAACGAGGTCTGAACGACGACGACGGAGGAACCTACGAAGGGGCGCTTCAGGGGCTGAAGATCAGGAACGGATCATGAAGTTGAATGAAGCCCAGATAACGAGAACGCTCTCGCAGTTTCAAGCGCAAGTGCTTGCTGAGGATCATCCGGCAGTCGCACAATTCCGCGAAATGTTTGGGCAGCACACTTTCTTTCTAGATGCCAGGGGACTGCACGTGTTGGAACTGCTCGAAATTCCTGGGATGGAAGCTGAGGAAGGAGAGGTAATAAGTCTCGCGGATTGGACTGATGAGGACTTTACGACATTGAGGACACATCGGCCCGAACCGACGGGCGTTGTTGTCCGCTTGAAAGAAGTTCAGCACTGAGACGACTTCGACGGGCGAAGGACGTGGCGCGCCTTGGTTGGATGAAGCCGCGGATCCTTTCCAAAATAACCTAAGTGAACCGCTGTCGTAGAGGCTACAAGCGTTCTGGCGCTAATTCACGATCCTACTTCGATATATCAGGCTGTCAGGGCGTTCAGCAAAATCGCGAGGGAAGCTGAAATTGGAACCGTCAGGACCGCCAGGAGTCGGTCGTGATCGCTCCTGGCAACCCGCTCCGCGAGACCGGCGCCGAGAGCTACTTAGGGGCCTTGGAGGAGGCAGAAATGACTTATACCCACGAATCGAAGAAGCCGACCGCGGCCCGGCGAGAGGCTCAAAAGGCCTTTAGGGAAGCGGATGCCAAGGTCGCGATGTCCGAGTATGAACGCAATCAAAAGGCGTTTCATGCAAACCGAGAGCGGTTGAGGTCGGAGCGACTGGCTCGCGAAGCGGCAGCAACAGCTAAAGCTGCACAGAGCGAAAGTGCTGACCATGTCAGAAAGAAGAGAATTGTATCGTAGTCCGAACGGAGACACGTGGTTCCTCGGACGCGAGCCTACAAATGGAAATGCGTTCATAATCCATCAGCCGAATGCGCCTTCCGGTGGTCGATTGTCACATATCGAGGTAGGCGAGTTCTTGCGCAGCGACGTCAAAGGACCTGAGCACCAGGCCCTCTTGCGCTTGATCGGGACGTTGGTCGACGTCCCGCCTTAGGCGTAGAACATCCAAGCGCTGCTGGCCTGACGGACGTCCCACGCGGTGCTGGTCCGCTCGTTCCTGGCGCTCGCCTACTAAGTGGCTGAGGCGGCAGAGCCGGTCGCACTCGATGTTCATCCTTCTTCGCTCGTGATCCTGATCCGGTAAAGCACGCGGTCGCCAGCCTTGACATCTAGGCTCCAGCTCTCCCCCGGCTGCAGCGAACTTTCGATGTCGCGGGTGAGCGACAGAGCTTCCCGCCAAGCGGCGCGATTGTCTCGAAGCTCCGTTCCGGTTTCGTCGCGAAACGGGAACTGTCCTTCGATATGAAAAAAGTAACGAGGCATTGACCGCAAACCACGACATTCCGACGGCAAAACGACGAGCTTCCGCAACCGTTCCTAAGCCGCTTTGCTATTAGGAACGTTAAACGAGTGGGGAATTTGGGCTTCTACGCAGGGCCCATTGGCGCGAGGGAGCGAGCGCACAGATCGGTGTGTCGGTTATGGCTGATCATGCAGAAATTTGTCGCACGCGAGCCGAGCAATACCGCCAACAAGCTGCGCAGACGGTTTGTCCGATAGACAAGCAGCAACTGCTGCGGCTTTCCGAAGAATGGCTGAGGCTCGCACAATCACCCGCGCTCGGCTCAGACGCGGACTTGGCTGCCGGCGGCCGTCAGCCTCGCGTAGGTGCCGCTCTCATGCATCCAGCCTCGATCGATTGCGAAGCGGCGCGCGGCTTTCTCCGGGTCGGCGTAGGGGCCGGGTTCGATGTATTTCATGCTGCGAGTTTATCTTCCTTGTCGGGGCCACGCATGACGATCTTCAGGGCGTCGTCTGGCAAGGGCCGCTGGAGAGCCTTGGCCTCATCCCATCGCGCGCCGAGCCAGTCGTCGCGTTCCTCGTCCGTCGTGAGGATGACCGGCATGGCCTTGTCATGGATCGGTTCTACGACAGCGTTCGGCGCGGTGGTCAGGAATCCATAGACTAGATGAGGGCCCGGGATCGGCTTTGACTTGGTGACCGCCGGATGGCGGCATGGCTGGTGTTTCGGGGCCATGGCACATTATAGGATAGAGAAAAAGCCGTGAACAAGCTTTGGAACCGCGGCCTACTACCGTCTGTTCAGGCTCATGAGCTGACTAAGAGGTGCGACCATGAAACGCCTCGGCATGGGCCAGATAACTCTCTTGGCTGTCCTATTCGGTATCTTGATCCTCACAGTCGTTTGGGCCGTCTCAGTATGGAATGAGAGCGGTGAGGCCGTCATGGACAAGCACGGCTGGATCGCGCTCGGCCTGGGAACATTCTTTTCCCTCTCGATCGGTTGCGGACTGATGGCTCTGATGTTCTTCAGCAGTCGCAGCGGACATGATGAGGTCGCCGATCCCTTCCGAAGACGGGAGCCACCTGAGTCAAGCGGCCGTGATTTCCCGTCTGGCTAGGACGGGTGGGTATTGCGGCCCCAGCGGGGCCGCGTCCAACGTGGGCTAGACGTCTTCTTCACATTATTTCAAGTGAATGATCGTACTGGTCCACGCGTCACCGTCGGCGTTACCGCACTGACCTGACCTGCAAAAAACGCCGCCAGAGCACCAAGCAGAAGAGCCAGAGCACCGAAGAGGGCACCGCGCGACACCGTCTTGGCCGTGGTATCAACCGCTTGCTTTGCTTGTTCTTTGGTTTTGGCGAGCGCTTCTCGGTACTGCTGTTGGTACTGTGCAACCTGAGCCTTGGCTTCATCGACGGAAATATTCTGCGCCTTGGCCAGAGCATCAGCAGCCTTATCCGTCGCAGCGGCCTGTTGTGCGGGGTCTCCCGAGAGCGCCGCACGAACGGCTGTTGCTGCGGCGTCCCGAAGTGCCGCGGGATCCCGGCCGCCGGAGGCACTGCGAACCCTGTTCTCGATGGTCGCCGCCGGATCGCTGATGGTGTTCAAGGAAGGCGCTGCGGTCTGGACCGCAGTTTGAACGGACCCGCCGACGGCTTTACCGGCTCCTCCCAGTGCTGACGATGCCGTGCTCAGGGTGCCGCCAATCAGACCCGAGGCTGCCGACGAAAGCAGGTACACGACGATGAGGGTGGAAACCGCCCACGCAATCAGACCGTGATACGCCGTCGTCGTGTGGGACGCCTTTCCTGAAAGCCGCCCAGCGATGTAGCCTCCGATTGCAGCCGCAACTATTCCGGAGATAACCCACCAGATACCAGCTCCAATGGAAAGTGATCCGGCGCTCGGAGTATCTCCCGCCGCGACGTCGATGGTCGACAGCCCTACGCCGATTCCAATCATGTTCAGGATCATTTGCATCACGAGAGCAATCGTGGCACCGGCCAAGACAGCACCCCAAGAGACCTCATTCAGCATGATGGTGCGGACCTCGTCGGCGGGAGCGACTGCACTCGCCTGGGGAGGATTTCGGTGGTCGCCTGGACGACCCACTTCCGGGGAATAAGCCATTTTGAGTGCTTCTAAAAAAGAACTTGGGTCCGTAACCTCCTCGTTCCAACGATGTTCCTACGCTTGCGAGATCGCTCCTGCGTCCACCTGACACAGGCAGACTGCGTTTCCACTCCAAATTCCAGGCGACCACGAGTCCCATTCAGGCGGGTGAGTGCGGACCCAACCCCACCTTGGGGAGCGGGGTTTGGCTCGGCACAGGTTCGAAGAGCGTTCGATGCCCAAAGCGAATGGTCGACCGTGGTAAGCGGACTCTATCGACCCGATATCCGCTTCGAGTTCAGCGATTTGGCCGTATCGAGGTGCTCCTCCAGCACCGGAATCTGGGCTTTGGCGTATTCCCCGGCCGCGTCGGACTGCTTCGCTGCCTTCTTGTGTTCTGCGATGTCCTTCTGATGATCGGCGACCATATGCCTCGCGAACTCCTGGTCGAATTTCGCGCCGGTCATTCTAGCCATCTTCTCATAGTCGGATTTCTGTTTGGCGTTTGGGCCGTCAGGTGGGGCAACGCCTTCGGATTTCGCCGCATCCATCGCCTTCTCGTTGGCGGCAGAATGATCGTTCGACAGAGTCTGTCCGAACTTCTTTACACCATCGCTTTGGCCGTTCTGCTGCGCGAGCTGCCCCATTTTAACTTCCGCGAAGTTACCTTCGATGGCTTTTTTCAAGAAGCGCTGACTAGCCGACTCGGCTGCATGGGCTGATGAGACCAGAAGCAGTGCAAAGGCGGTAATGGATAGAACCTTCATGGTCACCTCCGGCAATACACGCGCTCCCAACCTAAGAACCTGGCTCTTAGTTCCTAATCGAGCGTAGAGACCCAACTTCTAGAAGGAGCGTGCACCCACACATCAAGAAAAATTTCGTCACAACCAACGTGAGTAGGTTTTGTGGCGCATGTACAGGTCTGGGCTTCCGATGGCAGGTGGCTGGCGAGAGTGCTTACGTGTAATGTTCCGGTATTCGGAAGTGGGACAATCTTCGGCCGAGACCGCGGCACCGAAGAAACCGGCCAAAAAGACGAGGAAGGCGGCGGCCGGTCAGAAGGAGATGCTGATGCCGATCGCCGGCAAGAAGCCTGCGAAGGAAACGGCGGCGTAAGAAGCCCGCGTCCGGCCGGCAACGGAAGTCGGCGTGAGCGGCAAAGCACGCGCAGCAGGAGGTGGTATCCCTGGGGCAAACAACCCAAGGAGCAGTACATGAGCCCAATCTTTCCCGAAGAATTTTCGGCCAGGTTGACCGACCGGAATCCGTTCGCGATCATTGACGGCATGCCGCCTCGAGATCCCGACGAGGAGGAAGAGGAGGACGACGAGGACGAAGGCACCGACGAACCGGCGGTCGTGCGCGAGCCGGACGAAGACTAGATGAGCAGTCTTACTTCGTCAGCTCGCGGACTTCGCCTGGACTGAGATCCAGGGTCGCCTCTTGTTTCGGGGCTCAGGCGGTAGTCGGCGAGGGAGGCGGTCCAACTTTCCGGTACGGCGCACAACAGTAAGCGGTGTTTTCCTCGCACATTGACCAAGCGCGGTAGACCGTTCCGAAATCTACGGCTGCAACATCGACGGCAACACTGCGCCAAAGCAGACTTTTGTTTCTGCTCACCTGTGACCCAAAGTTTGAAGCGAGTGCCGTCGCCGTACCAACGATGGGCAGCGAAGCGCGGTACCCTGGCACGCTTCGCTGATTCTGAAGGAGGAATTCCCGCTAGGTGTTCAGGCGACCTTCGCCAAGTTGTCCTGACGTTCTTCGATGTTTGCAATAAGGTGCCGCACTGCCTCCAGCATGAAGTCCAAAGTATCTGTATCGACAAGCCGCCCGTCTTTCACTCGCTCATGAGCGGATGATATGACAATCTGCGGCCTGATGGTGATGTAGGCCCCGATGCCAATCAGCGTTTCAGTGAGCTGAGCTTGTGCCCGAACACCGCCCGTTGCTGCTGGGGATGAAGAAAGCGTAAGCGTGGGTTTGCCCTTCAATGAAGCTGAGCCGTAGGGGCGAGATGCCCAGTCTAGCGCATTTTTGAGCACGCCTGACATACCGTAATTATATTCCGGCGTCGCAAGAATGATGCCGTCGGCATAAGCAATTGCCTGCCTGAAATCCTGCACCGCAGCCGGCGGAGTGTGGTCATGGTCGCTGTTGTAGAGCGGAATATCATTCAGCGGGTAGACGAGCATTTTTGCCTCTTGGTCTACGGCCTCAGCGAGACTGTGAAGGATCGCGGTATTAAATGAGCCTGCTCTAAGGCTCCCTGAGATGCCGAGCAAACGGAGGGGCTGTGTTGACATGAAATCTCCTACGATGAGTTAGCCGTGACGGCTTGCAGGTGAAAGCCAACAAGGCTTATAAAACCTCATGTATAGATGAGGTCAATGGCGATAATCATGACACCTACAAAAATTCTCTCTGTCGGCGAAGTGGCACGGCGCAGCGGCGTGACCGTCGCCACCTTGCATTTTTACGAGTCTAAGGGGCTCATCAGATCGAGCCGCACTGCCGGAAATCAACGCAGATACGCGCGGCGGGTGTTAAGACGCGTGGCTGTGATCAGGATCGCTCAAAGAGCCGGTATTCCGCTCTCGATAATCAAGGAAAACCTCGACCGTCTACCCGAAGACACATCCCTTTCGGAGCGAGATTGGCATTAGTTTACGACGCAGTGGAAGGAAATGTTGAACGAACGCATTACCGGCCTGTTGCAGCTTCGCGATCAGCTTGACGATTGTATTGGCTGCGGCTGCCTCTCGCTTTCACAGTGCCCTCTCAGAAATACGGAAGATCATCTTTCTCGCGAAGGCGCAGGACCCCGCCTTCTTCTCCGTCGATGACTGCTTTGGGCAGATTTTGTTGAAAAAGGGCGCAGTTGCGACTCAGAGATAGCAGTGATTCAGTCTGTCTAATTGGCAGGACTGAAGATCATGATGGGACATCAAGTCGAACAGGCTGCTTTGTTCTATGAGTTCGCGCTCGAGAGGCACTTCCGACCCCTTACTTCGCTCGATCGATAGATTTGTCGATCTTGAACAGATTAGCAGGACCTGGCGCCCTTCTACAGTAAGATCGGGCGGCCTTCGATCGATCCTGAGCTGATGATACGGATGCTCCTGATCGGCTATTGCTTCGGCATCCGATCGGAGCGGCGGCTGTGCGATGAGGTTCACCTCAATTTGGCCTACCGGTGGTTCTGCCGGCTCGACCTGGACGGTGCGGTGCCGGATCACTCGACGTTCTCAAAGAACAGACATGGTCCTTTCCGAGAAAGCGGTCTCTTCCGTCGCGTGTTCGAGAGCGTCTTGCAACGTTGTATCGAGGAGCGGCTGGTCGGAGGTGAAGGATTTTCCGTCGACGCGAGCCTGATCAAGGCCGACGCCAATCGGCAAAAGGGGATTCATCTGGTCGATTCTTTTTTCCGACGGCGCTTCCCGCCCTTTTCGGCGCTGGGACCTTGAATCTCGGGAAGAGGTCGGCGTTCGAAAGGCCGACAAATTTCAGCACCGCAGATGGGAACTACCCGTCGCCTCGGCGCACTTGAGACACGTGCTTCAACGGCAGGCCCTACGTGAAGCGACCGCAGCGGACGACAGCAGGCCTGCCGTGGACGATTGAACGCGCGCGTCTCGGCATCGTCACCTGTCGTCACTCTGCCGGTTGCGGCGCGTGGGAAGCATCGAGCGCGTCCGCGCGAACGGAGCGGCGCGCTTGGCAGAACCAAGGATAGAGAGCAGGGAGCACCAGCAACGTGAGCAAGGTCGCGCTGATCAGGCCGCCGATGACGACGGTCGCGAGGGGGCGCTGCACTTCGGCGCCGGAGCTGGTCGAGACCGCCATGGGCAAGAAACCAAGGCTGGCTACGGTCGCCGTCATCAGCACGGGGCGCAGCCTCGTCATGGCCGCCTGCCAGGCAGCCGAAGCGGCAGCGAGACCCTCCTTACGCCGCTCCTCCATGTAGCTCACCATCACAACACCGTTCAGAATGGCGATGCCGAACAGGGCGATGAAGCCGATCGCGGCCGAAATGCTGAACGGCATGCCGCGCAGCGCGAGGGCGAAGATCCCGCCCACCGCCGCAAACGGCACGTTGAAGAAGATCAGCGTCGCGAGCCTCGCGCTGCCGAACATCAGATAGAGCAACAGGAAGATGACGGCGAGCGCCAGCGGGACGACGCTCGACAGCCGCGCCATGCCCTCCTGAAGATCCTGGAAACTCCCACCCCAGGAGATCGTATAGCCCGGCGGCAGGCGGACCTGGGCGGAAACCGCCTGCTGCGCATCGGCCACGAAGCTCGCAAGGGGCCGTGCGCGCACGTTGGCCTGCACCGTGATGACGCGCTTGCCGTCCTCGCGCTCGATCTGCGCGGGGCCGGGCTCCCAGCGGATGTCGGCTAGATCGCCGAGAGGCGCTGAAACGCCGGCGCCGTTCATCACGCGCAGCGTCCGGATATGGTCGATGCTGCCACGGTCCTGCGGAGCCAGGCGGACGCGGATATTGTACCGCTCTTCCCCATCCTTCATGGTGCCGACGGTGCGTCCGCCCAGAGCTTCGACGAGATCGAGCACCTGGGTCGCATTGAATCCTCGCCGCGCGATCGCGTCGCGATTGACGATGACGCGGAGATACGGCTGGCCAACCGTTTGTTTTGCCTGCACGTCGGCGGCACCGGGAACGGTCGAGACCACGCGCGCCACGCGGTCGGCGAGGTCGTGGAGTGTTGCCGTGTCGGTGCCGTGGACGACGATGGCAAGGTCCGCCATCACACCCTGCAAGAGGTCGTCCATACGCATCTCGATCGGTTGCGCCCAGCTTTGGCTAATACCAGGGACGCTCTGATCTAGAGCCTGCTTGTAAGCTTCAATCAGCCCAGCCTCGGTTTGCGCGGTGCGCCATTGTGATTTCGGCTTCAGCGTAATGAAGGTGTCGCTTTGCTCGATCCCCATCGGGTCGGTCGGTATCTCCGAGCTGCCGCCGAGTGTGGTGACAGTCTCGACTTCGGGGAATTTCTTGAGCGTCTTCTCCACCATGGTCTGGGTAGCGATCGCGGATTCGAGCGAGATGCCGGGCAGCTTGGTGGTGGTGACGGTGAGGGCGCCTTCCTCCAAGCGCGGCAGGAACTCCGCGCCGAGACGAGAGCCGATCATGAGGGCGCCGCCCAGCATCAAGGTCGCCACGAGAATGGTGATTCCGGGATGGCGCATCGTCCTCGTGAGCACGGGCGCGTAACCGCTCCGGGCAACGCCGATGATCCGGCTGTCGCGCTCGGCGACCGGCTTGCGCAGGAAGAACGAAGCGAGCACCGGCATCAGCGTGAGTGTTAGTACGAGCGACGCGACCAGCGCGAACATCACGGTCAGCGCCATCGGGCGGAACATTTTGCCCTCGACTCCCTGCAGGCTGAGGATCGGCAGATAGATCAGCGAGATGATTGCGACCGCAAAGGCGACCGGGCGCGCCACATCATGCGCGGCCTCGCGCACCACCTGCTCGACCGGGAGAGATGACGCCTCCGCACGACGGCGCACGATGTTCTCGATCATCACCACCGCGCCGTCGACCAGGAGGCCGAAATCGATCGCGCCGAGGCTCATCAGGTTGCCGGAGAGGCCGGCGAAATACATGGCCGTGACGGCGGCCAGCATCGACAGCGGGATGGCCAGCGCCACGATGACGGCGGCGCGGAAATTGCCCAGCAACAACAACAGAACAATAATGACCAGGAAGGCGCCTTCGGCCAGGTTGTGAGCCACCGTCTGCAGAACGCTGTCGATCAGATCGGCGCGGTTGTAGTAGGGAACGACGCTGACGCCAGGCGGCAGCGTCTTGTTGATCTCTTGCACGGCGGTTGCCAGACGCTGGGCGACCACGCGCGTGTTCTCGCCCAGCGTCATCAATGCGACGCCGACCACCGCCTGGCCGTCGCCTTGGCTCGTCACCGCCCCGAGCCGCGGCATCGGCGCCTCGACCACCTCGGCAACGTCCTTGACGTAAAGCGGCGTCCCGCCAGCTGCGGTGCGCAGCACGATGTTGCCGATGTCGCCGAGCGATTCTAGCAGCCCTTCGCCGCGGACGACGGCCTGCTCGCCGTTGCGCGCGATCGTCGCGCCACCAATGGCACGATTGTTCTGAGCCACTGCGTTGTACATCTCCTCGATGGATAGACCAAAGCGCATCAACTCGGGTTCGGAAACTCGGACCTCGTAGGTCTTGAGTTCGCCGCCGTTGACGTTGACCTCGGTGATGCCGGGGACCAGCTTGAGCTGTGGCGCAACCTGCCAATCCAGGATCGACCGCAACTGCATGAGCGAGTAGTTCTTGCCCTCAACCCTGAATTGGTAGATCTCGGAGAGGCCGTCGGAGAGCGGGCCGAGCCTGGGCGCTCCTGCTTCTGCAGGGAGCGCTGTCTGACTCAGCCGCTGCGCAACAAGCGTGCGGTCGGTCAAAATGTCGCCGCCATCGGCGAACTTCACATAGATGACAGACAGTCCATAGCGCGAGATCGAGCGGTAGCTCGTCATACCGGGCAGGCCCTGCAGCGCCAGCTCGATCGGCGTGGTGATCGAGCGCTCCACGTCCGGCGGAGCCAAACCCGGTGCTTGGGTGGTGACCAGCACCTGCAGCGGCGAGATGTCAGGGTCGGCGTCAAACGGCAGGCGTTGCATGCTCAAAAGACCGGCGGCGACAAGCCCGGCAATGAGGACGAGGACGAGCATACGGTTGCCGAGGGCGGCATCGACGATCCTGTTGATCATGGCGATGTCTGCCTTAGCCCTGGTCCGGAATAGTGGACTGCATCAGAGCCGCCTTGAGCCAATAGCTGCCCTCGCCGACGACCGGCGTGTCCGCCGCAAGGCCGCTCGTGATCTGGGTCTTTCCGTTTGCTACCTGGCCGGTACGAACCGCACGCCAGGCGAACTGGCGGTCTCCCGCCGGAATGAACACGACGCTCTGCCCGTTGACTTCCTGCAGGCTTTCGCTCGGCACCATCACAGCGTCGCCGCCCTGCGGCGAAAGGATGGTAACGGTCGCGAACATGTTGACGCGCAACGCCTCGTCCGGATTTGGCACCTCGCAGCGTACTTTAGCCATTCCGGTCGCCGGCTCGATCGCGTCGGGGATGTAGGTGACACGGCCGGTAAACACTCGCCCGGGAAAAGCCTTCACTCTCACTTCCACGGCATCCCCGACCTTGATCGTGCCGAGATCCCTTTCCGCCACGTCGGCCTGAATCCAAACGGTCAAGAGGTCGGATACGGTCAGGATCGAGGTTGCCGGATCGACGATTTCCCCTTTCGCAACGGAGGCTGAATCAACCACGCCGGCGAATGGCGCGACAATGGCGCCCCGCGTGTCGAGCGTTGGCTGATCGCCGTCGGGGGCTGCCCCCGCGGTGCCGGCGCGCATCGGCAAGAACCGGGCCTCCTCTTCCCGGTACTGCTGCAACTCGGCTTGCTTGGTGCGGAGATCGGCTTCCATGGTGGCCACGGTGGCGCGCCGAGTCTCAACCTCGGCCTGCGTGACGAGGTCGCTGCGAATAAGGTTTGCCGCGCGGTCGTAAGCAGCATTTGCCGCTTTGAGTTGCGCCTTTGCCTGATTGAGTGCCGCCTCGGCGCCAAGAACCCTGCTATGGGCGGCACTGAGGTCGAAATTGTCGAGGACGGCCAACCGCTGACCTGCAACGACCCGATCGCCGGCGTTTACGTCGAGCGCCTCGATCCGGCCGCGCGCCATGGGCCTTATGCGGGCAAGGTGGAGCTGATCATATCCGACGCTACCCGTCGCCGACACGGCACGCACCAGCGGACCGGACTTCGCCTTTTCGATCTGCAATTGCACGTTCGCGAGCTTCCGCTCCGAGAGAGTAATTGTTGCTGGCAGTTCCGGATCGGCGACAACTGCCGCGGGGGCGCTCACGGACGCCGCGATCGAGGCGAAGGGCAGCAAGCGGCCCGCCGCGAATCCCGTAGCTAAGGCGATAGCGACCGTCGCGACGCTGAGGAGCAACCGGGGCTTCGCAAGCGTCGATGCCCCACGAAAAGGCACTGAGCCATGGTTGGACCCCGACCCATTGATCGCGAATACGTGAGCTGTGCGTGATAGGCTCGTATGGTTCATGTTCACTGTCCGACAAAAATCGTTGGCCGGGATCGTTAGCGGGCTTTTCTGACGCGGGCCTGAAGCCTACTCTCGGTCGCGTTCAGGCTGGCTTCAGCTTTCTGCTGCAATTGGCCTTCATGACCACGAGTGGGCCTATGCGAGTGTTGCTGGTTGAAGACGAGCCGCATCTCGGATCCGCTGTGCAGGAGCATGTTCGCGCGGCCGGACACGCCGTCGACTGGTTCGAGCGGTTGGAGCTGGCGGAGCACGCGGTGCGCACAGTGTCTTACGATGCGCTGCTGCTTGATCTGCACCTGCCCGATGGGCGCGGACTGGATTTCCTGCGCAAACTTCGCCGCCGCGGTGACGCGCTGCCGGTCGTGATCCTGACCGCGCGCGATCTCGTCAGTGACCGGATCGAGGGGCTGAAAGCGGGAGCTGACGATTACATCGTCAAGCCCTTCGACCTCGACGAAGTGAATGCACGTCTGGAGGCCGTCAGCCGCCGGTATTTCGGCAACTCAGTGCCGGTCGTTCAGGTGGGGCCGGTGGAGCTGGAGTGGGAATCGAAAATCGCGCGGCTGGACGGGCGATCCGTCGAACTGAGTGCGCGGGAGTGGGCCGTGATCGAAGTGCTGGGTCGGCGGCGGCAGTCCACGGTGTCGAAGGAGCAGATCGAGGATGCGCTGTACGCATTCGGCGAAGAGATCGAGAGCAACACCATCGAGGTTTATGTCAGCCGCGTTCGCCGCAAGCTCGGGCGCGATTTCATTCGCACGATACGCGGTCTCGGCTACCGCTTGGGAGACTAGGACGTGGCAGGCAGGAGTCTGGTGTCGCGGCTGATCTGGGTCTTGAGCTCGTCAATGGCGGGGCTGTGGCTGCTGGGCAGTGTTGCTGCTGGCACGCTGACGATATTCGAGGTCCACGAGCGGCTCGATGATGCGATCGAGGAGGTCGCGCAGCGGCTGGTGCCCGCCACCTACGATGCCACCCAGCAACCGCAGGCCATGCAGCAGATGGCCAAGCGCCTCGTCGCAACGATGGATCCAAGAGCCCTGGCCTATCAGATCGTCGGTCCGGCGGGCGAGATCGTCATGCGCTCCGAGAACGCGCCCGCGGTGCCGTTTCCGGTGCCGCGCCAGGCGGGATTTCACGACATCCCGCAATACCGGGTCTATTCTCAACCAGCGGCTGTCGATGGCTACTTCATCCAGGTTGCCGAGCCTGCCATGCACCGCTCCGAATCGCTGCGGCGCGCCGTCGCACTTACGGTCGGACCGCTGTTGCTGTTCCTGCCGCTGTCCTGGTTCTTGATCCGCTGGGCTGTGTTCCAGAGCATGCGCTCGCTGGAGCGGTTGCGGAGCGAGATTGGCCGCCGCGACGGCTCCAATCTGTCGCAGATTCCCGATATGGGCCTGCCGACGGAGCTCGCGTCGATGCTGGCGGCGGTGAACCGGCTCTTGGAGCGGCTGGAGCGTGCGCTGGCTACAGAGCGGCAGTTTGCAGCAAACAGCGCACATGAATTGCGAACGCCAATCGCGGCCGTGCTGGCCCAGATGCAATTATTGTCGGCCCAGCTCGCCGGCACGCAGCACGCAGAGCGCGCGGCGCGTATCGTCAGCCAGATAAAAGGGCTCAGCGGCCTTGCCGAGAAACTGCTGCAACTGTCACGGGCCGGGGCAGGCATCGGCATGCTGCGAGAACGCATTGATATGCTGACAGTCGTGCAGGTCTTGGTCGATGAGTTTCGCCGTCGCGAGGACGTGGGCGCCAGGTTGGTCGTCACCGCCGAATGTCCAGACGAATTTATCGTGCAAGGGGAAATCGACGTCCTCGGCATAACGCTCCGAAACCTGATCGAGAATGCCGTCCGCTATGGCGCCCCCGAAGAGCCGATCGAGATCGTCATCGGCCGCGACCGGCAGATTCGCCTGCTTAATGGCGGTGCCGTCATTCCGGCTGAGACACTCGAGACTTTGAAAAAGCCTTTTGTCCGTGGCTCCTCGGTCGGTGCCGGCGGCGGTCTCGGGCTCGCCATCGTCGACAGTGTTATGAAACAGATTGGCGGCAGCTTGACGCTCATTTCTCCCGTGATGGGTCGTAGCGCCGGCTTCGAGGCACGGTTGGTCTTCCCTGAAACGATCTGAAGTCTACGTCGCATGCGACGAGATGAGGTAACGACGACGTTATCCGGCTCCGACGTCGGAGCGTCAGCGATCTGTTCAGCTAGACGTCAGGTCTTCCTGCCATGTCCACAGCGTCTGAACGCTGGTGGGCCAATTGCAGGATGTCTCGAATGAAATTGATACAGATCTCGGCAACCACCATCGTGTTGACGTTCACGTATCCGGCTATTGCCGTGCCGGTCGTACCGCCTGATCCTCCCTTCAGTGCGGCGCGCATCGAACGTCTTCCTCCCGAGGTAAGAAGGGTGGTTCTTTCGAGATGCGGCGCGCACGCGGAAGCCGGCCACTATTTCGCGACATACGACAATCATTCGAACGTAATCCGGCTCGACTACTCGGCCCTTTACTGCCCGAGTGCGCCGAAGGTGTGCGATGGGCCGGCCTGTCTGCTGCAAACTTATGTGCTTCACGGCGGCAAGTATGTCTTGTCGCAGTCCCGAAGCTACCATCCGCCCTTCTCGCGATAGAAACGGCGACAATCAGACTTAGGTATCGCTGTTCAACAGCTTCAGAAAGGTACGGGCCGCGTGGTCGGGCGGTCCCGGGTTGTCTGCGTCTTCCGAAGCGAGATAAGCCACGACCAATTCCCAGCAGATTTCAGGCTCGGCGAGCCGGGCTATTCCAAGCGAGGGCTGGCGTGCTTCTGCAATCGCCTCGGGAAGAAGAGCAATTCCCATCCCCCGCCTTACCAGCTCAAGCAACGTCTCGAGATCGCTGACTTCGAATGCGATATGCCGGCTGATGCCAGCCCCGAAAAATCCCTGATCGACTAATTTTCGCGTACCCCAATCGGGCTCGAAATCGACAAAAGGCTCATCCTTCAGACTGGCGAGGGAGACGTTACTCGCGTCGGCCAAGGGATGGTTCGGAGCACATGCAACGACAAGGGCCTCGCAGGCGATCATGTCGGCTTTGATGTCGGCAGGGGATTCGCCCATCGGCAAGAATGCTAGGTCGAGCCGGCCGCCTCTGACCCTTTCAATGAGCTCTGTTGCACTGCCTTGACGCAATCTGACCTCGACTCCGGGATGCTCGGCGTGAAATCGCTCGCAAGGCCTCCTATTCAGCCGCCGTATTGTCCAGCCTTCGAGATCATCTTGCCCCAATGGCAACGCTTGAGATTCGTGATCTGCGGCTGCCGCTCTACAGTGAAGATGACGATGGGGCAGCCACGCCGGGGGAGGTGCGAGACTTTCGGCAAGCCATAGATGCCAGCGACGGCGTTGTCATTGTCACGCCGGAATGCAATCACGGTATTCCCGGCGTGCTGAAAAACGCGCTGGACTGGGCGTCGCGTCCGTTCGGGAAATCTGTGCTGATCGGAAAGCCTGTCCTTGTCATGTCGGTTTCGCCGGCCTTCACGGGTGGCGTGCGTGCCCATGCACAGCTCAACGAGACGCTGCTCGCGATCCAGGCGCGCATTGTCCCTGGTCCGCAGGTTGTGATCGGCGGCGTCGCCGAGAAGATAAACGACGGTGTTCTGGTCGACGAGGCCTGCCAGCGGTTTGCGCTGGCTGCGATTGATCGTTTGCTCGCGATGCCGCGTACGATCAACGGATCGTTGCCAGCCTAGTTGTGCTGCGGCGCAATCCGAAGCTGATCGCTCGTGGCGAATGCGAACGACGGAGGAGCGAAGTTATGAAGGTTGGTTTCATAGGATTGGGCCAGATGGGCTCCGGCATGGCGGCGTCTCTGCTGAACGCCGGGTACGAGGTCACCGTCTACAACCGCACCCCATCCAAGGCGGACGGGTTGGTGAGAAGGGGCGCCATTCCTGCCAAGCACGCATCGGATGCGTGCGCCGGAGACGTGGTCATCACGATGCCCGCCAATGATGCCGCGGTCGAGAGTGTCGTCTATGGTAATCAGGGGCTGCGCGCCAGTCTCCGCAGGGGCGCCGTCCACATTTCATCAAGTACGATCAGCGTGGCTCTTTGCGAACGACTTGGCGCCGACCATCTCGCTGCCGGCCAGCGCTTCGTTGCGGCGCCGGTGTTCGGGCGTCCCGATGTCGCCGCGGCCGGAGAACTGACCGTTGTTGCCGGCGGTAGTCCGGATACCATCGCCGAGGTGAGTCCGGTGCTGGAAGCAATCGGCCGACGGACCTTCGTGATCTCCGATCAGCCGAAGGCAGCCAGCCTCCTCAAGCTCAGCGGCAATTTTCTCATCGCCTCGGTCATCGAGGCTCTCGGCGAAGCCATTGCGCTCGTGGGGAAGGAGGGCATTGACCCGGAGCAATATCTTGAGATTTTGACCTCAACCCTCTTCAGCGCTCCTGTCTACAAGACCTACGGAAAACTGATCATCGAGGGGAAGTTCGAGCCGCCGGGTTTCGCTGCACCGCTCGGCTACAAGGACATCCGGCTCGTCCTCGCCGCCGCCGATGAACTGCGCGTTCCGATGCCGCTTGCGAGCCTCTTGCGAGATCGGTTTCTGACCTTGTTCGCGCACGGCGGTGATAAGCTTGACTGGTCCGCAATCGGCCGATTGGCCGCGCGGGATGCCTATTGCGACGAACTCTGCTCCTGGTCGCCGATAACCCTGCGGCTCCTAAAGCGAGGTCTGGTCAGAGGGGTCGAATGCATCGACATGGAGAGCCAGCTCCGGTTCGAGCTCGCCAACATCCGTCGTGCCTTCGCGAGTGAAGACGCTCAAGAGGCCCGGCGCGCCTTCAAAGCGAAGCGGTCGCCCAAATTCGTCGGCAATGAGACTTCCCGTCCCACCAAAGGTGCTGCAGGAGCGAACGTAATGGATCACTCGTCCGCGGAGGGTAGAACCGCATCATTGCCCGCCGCTGACAAGCTGCGTAAGGTGCGGTCGCAGTTGGCGCTCGAAATCGCGGCGCCCGACGCGGCCATCGTAGAAGCGTGGGGTGACGATGTGCAGCAGATGGCATCGATCGTTGAGGGCAAGCGGGTGATACTCCAAATTTCGGATGATGCGATAGATCGATCGTCGGCAGCCGGCTGATCGAGCGGCGGATCGGGAAATTCAGGATGCACTGGTCGGCAGGCTGGACGAGTCGACAGGCATGGCACTTGCGCGGATCTAGCGAGTGCGAGCACTTCTCTTATCCGCTTGAAAGCGGACCTTGAGCGGGCGGGGTCTGAGGTCAGCTAAGGGCACGATCCGAATTGACGGAGAGGGCAGCTTACGAATGCGGAGCGGACCTGTATGGCAGTGGGAGGAGCGGCCCGGGACCAAAGGTCTTTTCCTGATCTCTGACGGTATCTGCAGCTCTGTGCCAGTCGAGCTGTGTCGTCTTGATTGCGCACGCGGCGCGCCATCTAGTCGATAGACTCCGATGGTGGCGGAATTGCCAATGCTTCGTGAGGGCCAATTATTTCTGTGAATTCAAGACCGAAAAAATTGCGGCGGGTATGCCGTCGGCATTTGTCCGTCAAACTTGAAAATTTGTGCTTGTAAATCAACGACGAAACGTCGTTCGAAATGATAGAGTGGGAGTAGTGTGGCTGGCTACTTTCGCGGGGTTTTTCGTAGGTTTTGGTGGGGCAGTTCTCCAGCTCCTTTCATATAGGCCAGTACTTAAGCTATCGCGCTCTGACCTTCATCCTGCTTTCGCGAACTGTGTATTGTGGGGCATTCTAGCGTGCAAAAGGACGGAGCTGGGAGGGCCTAAGCCTGAGTTGAAGGAGGCAGCACTCTTGGCGCAAACCGGACGTTCGGCCCGCATGTCCCAGAAGCGTATACAAGGTGAACCATGTATTTTGAGCTTCTCTCATAGCCGCCCTTCGGTGCGGCCTCGCTGAAGCGGTTTATCGTTCTCGCAACACTCCCGTTTACCGGACACGAACAGCAGGTCGGCGCGCTGGTTACATTGAGTGCCTAGCACCTGGCTCTGTAGGAGCGCATGGGCCGACCTGCCAACGCCGGATCGATGATGTCACGTGTTGATCCGAGGGAGTGTTAGCTCTTCGAGCCAGAGCCCCTCAGCGCATTCCAAGCTGCCTGATTGGCCTGATCGAACGCCTTGCGGGATTCCGCGAGCGCTGCGCTTAGAACGGACCATGACTCGCCACCGGCCTGCTTCAGCTTCTGCAGACGAGCTTCCGCTTCGGATGCATCGGATTTCATCTGCTTGAGGGCGGCATCGAAGTCCCCGGCGTGACTTGCGGCCACCTTGCTGGCCGCCTCACGGAACTTGTCGGCGGCCTCGCGCCAGGCCTTTGCCTGCGCGGCGGCGATGTCCTTGAAGGTGGCCTGCTGCTGCTCGACCTGCCTGCCGGCGCTTTCGAAATAGATCTTCATCCGCCCTTCGAAGCCAGCCCATTGCTTCTCGAGCTCCGTCCTGCTGCGTGCCAAGGCCGCTTCGCCGGCTTCGGCTTGTGCCTTGAGCTGCACCTGGAATTCGTCGCGGCGCTTCTTCAGATCGGCGATGATCTGCTCGGCCTTAATCTTGGATTCGGCCTTGGCCGCGCCGACCCTCACGTCGAACGAGGCGAGGGCGGCATCCATTTCGTCGATGCGCTCCTTGGCCCAATTCAGATACAAATGCGTGCTGCTATGCTCTGGCATGACTGTCTCCGTTGACTGTTCGAATTGGATGATCTCCTGGTTCGGCTTTACTGATGTTGACTTGGGTCAACAGCCGGTTCGTTCTCTGTCGCGTCCATCAGGCCGCGAGACAGGGAAGCAGCCTTACCTCTTCATCCCGGGGCATTGGACCGAGTGCGCGGCGGTCCTGAAGCAATCGCCGCATAGAAGTCGCTCGGAGCCCTCAGCTCGGCATCGGGGGGCGGCACATCCGCATTGAAGACCTCCTCGCCCATGCGCAGGGCGTTGACCAAGCGGTTATCCTCTTCGAGATTGAGCTCAGAAACGCGCCTAGTCTCCTTTAGCCTCGTTTCTTCAACTACAGCCATGATTGAAAGCTCCATGAATTGAACGAACTACGCGGCCGTCCAGCCTCCATCCATCGAGAGGTTTGCGCCGGTGATCTGCGCAGCGTCGTCGCTGCACAGAAACAGCGCGAGCGCAGCGACCTGCTCCACGGTGACGAACTCCTTCGTGGGCTGCGCGGCGAGCAAGACATCGTTGATGACTTCGTCCCTCCGCATGCGACGAGCCGCCATCGTGTTCGGGATCTGCTTCTCCACGAGGGGCGTCCAGACGTAGCCGGGGCTGATGCAATTGCAGGTAATCTTCGAGCGCGCGAGCTCCAGCGCCACCGTCTTGGTGAGGCCCGCAATACCGTGCTTGGCCGCGACATAGGCGGACTTGAAAGGCGAGGCGACCAGCGAATGCGCCGAAGCCGTGGTGATGATGCGGCCCCAGCCGCGCGTCTTCATACCCGGCACCGCCGCGCGAATGGCGTGGAAGGCGGCGGACAGGTTGATCGCGATGACCGCATCCCACTTCTCGGCGGGGAACTCTTCGATCGGCGAAACATGCTGGATGCCGGCATTATTGACGAGGATGTCGACGCTGCCGAAAGTGTTCTCTGCGAGCGCGATCAACTCGGCGATCTCGCTCGGTTTGGTCATGTCCGCGGGCGAATAGATCGCCTTGACGGCGAAATCTCGTTCGATCGCAGTCCGGGCCTTCTCGACATCGGCAGGCGCGCCCATGCCATTGATCACGACGTTGGCGCCGGCGCTGGCGAAGGCCCGCGCGCAGGCGAGGCCAATCCCGCTGGTCGAGCCCGTGACGACCGCGGTCTTACCGTTCAGAATTCCCATCTCTATAGTTCCTCTTAGATGCTGATAGGGTCGCCGCTCCCGGGTCGCGGCGCGCAGTTGAAATTAAAAGACCAAGGCTCTCTCACGGGCTCGAATCGAGCCGCGAGCCGGCTGTCCCAGATAGTCGTGCATCACCGTCCCGAGCCCGAGCGTGAGGTCAGCACGGATGTGAACGGCGGCGACGATCTCCAGTACCGGCAGTTCTGCTACCGGCGCTAGTGCGTGTGGTGAGAGCGCCAAGGCCGCCGGTCCGGTCCAGGCGCCCTTCAGCACGATGTCCTCGAGATGGTACTGAACGAGCTCGCAGATGCGTGGGGTGCCGTCGACGTGCGGGATGATCTTGAGCAGGAAGTTCGGCTCCTTGAGAGCAGCGTTGACGTTCGCCAGATCGGCCTCGCGGTGCTTGTAGCCCATCGTGCCCGTGGCGACCCGGAGCGGGCCGTAATCCAGCGTACCGATCAGCGTGTCGATCTCGGTTCGCAGGTCGGTTGCGCAAGCTTCTTCGGAAAGCCCCAGAGCTCGCGTCCGCCCGCAATCGGTCCTTCGTCGTTGAGAAACATGCAATGTGTGTAGCCGCCCTTGCGTCCACGGAAGGAGACGGGGATGACCTGTCCGCTTTCCGTGTAGTCGCCAAAGCCGTTGGAATCGGGCATGCGGATGAACTCGTATTTGACGAGAGCTTCTCGCTCGTCGACCTCGAGCGGATCCGGAACCACTGCCCGGAGCTTTGTCGGATCAGTACGATAGGTGATGATCAGGTATTCGCGATCGACGAACCGGTATGGCCCGGGTGGATAGGCCGGGTTGGTCAGTGGCATTGCGAAGGCTCGTTGTTTCACATCTGTCTCGCGCATTTGGGTTATCTCCAGGCGATGAGGTTGGGTTACTCGCGGCCGTCATGTTCGAGATCGAAGGTGAAGACCCCGTCGGGACTCGATGGCCGGGCGAGCACCTCGGGATGGCGCAGAGTGCGCAGAGCGTCGTGGTAGCCGGCTTGCCAATGGTCCTGCATTGACAGGCGCGAGAACTCGTAATCCTTGGAGTGCCCCTCGTGATTACGCGCGCGATAGATCAGGTGGACGATATTGTAGACGTTCCGCGAGACCGCCGTGTTGAGCAGTTTCACGGTCTCATGCTGACTGAGATCGTCGGGCAGCCTCCCCAGTAGATCCGTTAGTGCGCGCCGCAGGCGCTGCACATGCTTGAACTGGTCGGTGCTGGCGCGCGTGCGGCTCGAATACTGGATTTCCTTGTGCCGCGTGACGACCTCAGCCATGTTGCGGGGAAGTTGACCGCGCGCGCTCCAGAGGTCGACCTGGAATGCGAGCATGTCCTGCGGAGCATCAGATTCGATTACCCATTGCAGCGGCGTGTTTGAGACGAGACCGCCGTCCCAATAGTGCTCGCCCTCGATCTCCACCGCCGGAAAGCCTGGCGGCAGTGCGCCGCTCGCCATGATGTGCTCCGGCCGGATCGTATGGATCGTGTTGTCGAAATAGACGAAATTACCCGTTCGGACGTTGACCGCGCCGGCGCTGAAGCGCGTCAGACCGGCATTGATACGATCGAAGTCAACCAGGCGCTCCAGCGTGGTCTTGAGCGCGCACGTGTCATAGATGCTGGTCGCATCGCTGGCTCCGCCGGGCTGCAGCCAGGGCAGAACGGGACGGGCAGAGAAGAATCCGGTAGCGCCACACGTGGCCGCCAGACCGGCGCTCATCTGGTTGATGAGGTTTCGCGTATTGTCGCTCCGCGTCCAATCCAGGAAGGGATTGCCGGACCAATCCCAGGGCGCGGTCGAGGTGACTTGGGTCCAAAAATCGCGCAGGCGGTCAACACGGGACTCGGGCGGGTTGCCGGCGATGATGGCGGCATTGATGGCCCCGATCGATATGCCAGCAACCCAGTCGGGATGAATGCTGGCTTCGGCCAAGGCTTCGTACACGCCCGCCTGGTACGCGCCAAGCGCACCTCCGCCTTGCAGCAGCAGCGCGATGCAGTCGAAAGGAAGCTGCCGTTGTGCCGATGATAGCTGTGATCGAGGCTGGAAGTTCATGGCTTGTGTGCTCTTTGAGTGCTGATGAACATGCTCGTGTTAATGGCGACTCGTGTCTTGCTTTCCGATCTTGGGAGGCTCGAGCAGCACCTCCTTCAAATGGTCCCCGGAGGCGACGACGATCACGAAGTTGAGTTTGCCATCCTGTCGTATCAGTCCACCGGCCAGCGCGCTGCCGGCCGCGGCTTTCTCGGCGACCTGCACGGCATCGGACAATTCGGGCTTGATCCCCTTCAAGGCAAGGATGTTGGCGAGGTCCTCCCGATCGAGTTCCTGCAGCGACGACGTCATCTCCTTCCCGGTAATGCTCTCGGTATTTGCGTCGATGGCGTTCTCCCAAACGTGCTCATTCCGGGTCGTGCGAACGCGGTAGACGGGCTGGCTGTCGATCTCGAAGCTGATGTAGGCGGTCTTCGAACCGTCATGCAGGCGCTCCGCGATCGCGATCGCCCGGCTGAGCGGGACGCGTATCGTGCGGAATTCCGAGAGAACGCGCTGGATAGCGGCCTCCTCGGCCTGGCTTTGCGCGCTCGTGCTTCGGCTGTCTGCAGCTGCAGATTTTTGAACGTCAGCGACGGCGGCTGTCGCGGCGAGCGTGGCGGACCACATGATCAGGGCAAACAAGTGCTGCTTCGACATCGGATCAATCTCGGTCTGGTTGGTCAATCGCCTGCGACGGCCGTGTGAGCGACGACGATCTCCTTGTCGGAGAGTGTGAGCGGCGACTGATTTGTATCGATCACGACGCGCTCCGGCCCCTTCACGTCCGAGTCGATGCGGATCGGAGGCCGCGCAGTATCCGGCTTTGCGAAGCGGCTTGGCGGTTGGGCCGGGAGCACCCAGCCGCTCGCCCAAAGCAAGCAGAGCAGGGCGCCGCCGACCGACAGAAAATAGCCGCACAAGGGAAGGGCGGTCCCGTTCGATCGGCTCGCGTGCATTGACATGACGGATCGTCGGCTCACGGCACGCGGCTCCCGACAACGGCATTACGTTGTCGCATCGTCAGATACTCCACGGGCGCAGATGCCGGCGCGCACGTTCGGCATCGAGATAGCCGCGCTCGTCGGGCCATTCGGTTGGACAATAGGCTGCGGCCTTTGGATCGATCATGAGTCCGTCACGCTGGAGCGCTGTCCGTGTTCCGGTCACACCGGTCCACACGACTTCGCCGCTGGTCCGGTCCACTTCCATCCCGTCAAAGACTTCGATGAAGTTCAGCATCTCGGTTCCCACTTCTTCCTCACGCCGTGTGCGTCAGCGGGTCGATTTCATCAAGCGCAATGCCTCTGCGCGCGAGCTCGGACTCGATCACGTCGAACACGCATTCGACCGGCGCGATCCAGACGTTGACCCAGTAGATGATGCAGTCGCGGGCGATCAGCAGGGGCGGCGTCATGCGACCGTCCTCCGCTCCAGCCCGACGGTGCTGGGCTGGCGCGCGGCGAGCGTATGAGCCCACGCGATCATCGCGATCGTGACGCCAAGCAGCACGCTCAGTGCCACGAGGCACAATGCGACAATGACGTTCAGCGATGCGGCGGCGAGGCCGGGCAACGGATTTTCGCGTATCAACGCGAACAGCAGTGTTGACATTCCGCGCCTCCTTAATAAAATACACCGTATAGTTCATATAAATCACGCGCCAGTGCCTGAGTCAAGACGAGTGCGTCACAAGCGCGTGTGCAGGATCAAGGTGGCGAGGCTCCGCCAGGTTCAACCAGAAGCCTCGAGCAGAGAAGGGATCTGGCATGACGAGATTGATGCCGGCGTTATTCGCAGCGGCCGTAGTCGCGCTTGGCAGCGCAGCAGGTTTTGCCCAGGAGAACCAGGGCACACTCGAGCAGCGAGCGGCTTGCACCCCCGACGCCTTTCGCCTGTGCAGTGCCTACATTCCCGATCCATCGGGAGTCGAAGCGTGTCTGCGCCTCAGGAAATCGGATCTGAGCGAAGGCTGTAAGGCTGTGTTCGAGCAGGCATCCACCGGATCAGTCAGGGGCAGATAACGAACGACGTTGCGGCGTGATGTGACCAGGCACTGCCTTGAACCACATCCGCACTGCGACAGGAGACAGGAGCGATCTTATGAGCACGGTATACATCCCGGCCTTGGCTGCCTTCGGCGGCTCTGCGTTCGGCGCGGTCTCGACCATCGTCAGTGGATGGTTTAGCGGACGCCGAAGGCGTCGCGAGCGTCATCATGCCCGCTCGTTTTCGAAGCGCGAACAATTGTACCATAGCTTCATCGAGGAGGGATCACGGCTCTATGCCGAGGCCCTGGTCAATGATCAGGCCGAAATTCCGCAGTTGGTCAGCCTCTATACGCTGATCGGACGCATGCGGATCTTGTCGAGCAACGAGGTCGTTCAGGCCGCCGAGAGAGCCGGGCACCTGATCATCGAAGCGTATCTCTCGCCCAATCGCACATTCGTCGATCTCCCCAAATTCATCGAGGAGATGGATCCCTTGCGCGATTTCGGAGAGGCCTGCCGCCGCGAGTTGGTGAACCTTCCGGCGGAGTGAGCGACGTTATGCGCGAAGAGATTGACGACCGAACGAGGAGCGCTCGCCGAAGGATCGTGCAGGCTGCTATCCATCTCTATCGCGAGATGGGACACAACAAGACCACCGTCGCCGATATTGCGCGGCACTTGTCGATGTCCTCAGCCAACGTCTATCGGTTCTTTCCCTCGAGGGGGGCGATCGAGGAGGCTGTGGTGCAGGAGGTGCTCGAGGAGACGGTCAGTGCCGCGGCCGAAGCGGCCCGCGCCAGTGGGCCAGTGCTACGGCGCCTGGCCGCAATCCTGAAGGCCATCGCCGACTGCAATGAAGCTCGACCGGCGAAGCATCGGCGACTGCAGGATTTGATAACTCTGGCCGTCCGTCAAAACTGGACGGTCATCCTCACCTACGACGACAGGATCCGAGGGCTGGTGCGACCGATCGTCGGCGCCGGGCAAGCACGCGGCGAACTGCAGGGCGGCAGTCCAATGGCGCTGACCTGCTGCCTGCTGGAAGCCATGGATGTCTATCTCAACCCATCGCGGGTCGGGGCTGCGACGCTGCGGCCAAGCTTCGACGAGATGTTGAGATTTTGTACGGGTGCTTTGCGTCGTGGGCCATTCCTGCAGCCGGCCGAGATGACAGCTCACGTGCAGCTCAAGGCCGCCGGCTGATGCGAATGCTTCCAGGCCAAGCGTCCAAAGCAGACACTTACTATGACCAGTCCGTTTCGCAGGCTGCCAGGAAAAAGCCGACGCGCTCGCGCACGAAGCCCGGAAGTTCCTTCTTCAGGTCCTTCTGAGTTTCACCGACCAGCGACCGGAACAGCATCGGTAGCAGAATCAGGTCGAGAAAAATCTGCGCGGTAGCACGGCTTCGCTTGGCGCTGAAAGGGCCCCTCGGGGTGCGCGCGAGTCTTTGCGTGGCGTCGTCCAGCAGTTGGGATACCGCGGCGAGCGAGCGATCGCGCGCAGCGTCGTGCACGTTGCGGCTCAGTTCGGGAAAGCGCTGCGATTCCGCGATCGTCGCGCGCACCATGCCCAATGACTCTTCGATGACCCTGTCGACAAGGGTTGTGCCGAGGCTCATCAACTTGTCCTCGATGGTGCGGCCTTCGGGCGAGAAGTCCTCGAAGTCCATCAAGCCGTCGACGGTGCGGGCCACCACCGCCGCGAACAACGCTTCCTTGCCGGGGAAGTGGGCGTAGATCGTCGGCTTGCTTGCAGGCGCAAGCTCGGAAATGTCGTCGATGCTGGCGCTGCGATAGCCCTTCTCCAGAAACAGCTGCTGGGCTGCATCGAGAATGCGCGCCGGCGCGTCGCCGGCCAGATCCTTGGGCGGTCTGCCTCGCTTCGTCTTCTTCATTGTGGGTCCTCCGAAATCACGAGTCTGTGCGCGTCGCTTTCCCACTTGACATGGCTCGCGAAGAAAGGCAAGAAAAAGAAAATATACGGTATAGTTTATTTATCCGCCAGCTCATCGTGTTTCGTGAGCCTGGCGAGTGATCTCAAGAGATCGGGGTCCCAAAGGTGCCGGGACGGTGGACCCCCGTCGTTCGAGCCGAATGAGGAGAATGTCGTGACTGTTTTGAGCCCAGCCCCGTCCGGCTTGCAGGAAGGCGTGCTGCTGCGCGAGCTGAATCGCAGGGTCACCAACGGTGTTGCCTTGGCCATCGACCTGGTCTCCGCCGCGGTCATCCGGGTCGAGGGGACGGAAGCCAAATGCGCGCTCGGCGATATCGTCGAGCTGCTGCATGGCTACGCCGACGTGCATCGTGCGCTGGCCATGCCAACGAGCGACACGCTGATCCATGCCGCGACCCACCTTCGCAAGCTCGGCTGTGGCATGCGCCGGGCGCTGCTGGACCGGATGAACATTCAACTGGCATTCGCGACCCAGTCCATCGCGCTCCAGCCGAAGCGCTGCTGGCATCTGGGCCTGATCGTCCATGAGCTCGTGATGCACGCGGCACGGCACGCCTGCTTCGACGCGCGGGCCGGGCAGATCAAGATCAAGCTGACGCGCACCGGCGCGCTGGTGAACTGCGTGATCCTGGACAACGGAACGCGTCCCGCCCGCGATGTCTCGGATCGCGAATTGCGAATTGCGAAGGAAATCGCGAGGGCGCTCAGCGGTCGGATCGAGCAGGGTTTCGGCGCCGAATTCACCTCGATTGTTTTCTCGTTCCCGCTGACTGAGCGCGAACGGGGCGCAAACTGGTCAATCGCAACGCGCCAGATGAGGGCTCCGCGCCGCACCAGAGCCACCGCTTCAAATGAAGCCCTGCTCACGGCAAGCGCGGCGTCCGATCAACGCGAGCCCACCGTTGAGACCGATCCCCTTGCGGGACTCCTGCGCCAGCAAGAAAGCGAAATGATTGTCCCCCGCCAATCCGCCGATGCGCTTGGCGCGCTGTTGTCTCCTTCCCATCATACGGACGCGCTATGAAAAGCCAAATCTCGAACCCCGTTCGAACGCCTCATGCGGCGAAGACCCTCGCCGCAGCGGCGGTGCTTGCCAGCGTTGCGCTGACCGGTTGCAACGATCACGCGGCGCAGACGGCCACACGGGCAACGCTGGTCCGTACCACGATCGTGCAGCCGCGCGACCGGCAAGCCGCCATCACGTTGACGGGCGAGGTTCAGGCGCGCTTCCGTGCCGATCTTTCGTTCCGTGTCAGCGGACGTGTGATCGCTCGTACCGTTGACGTCGGTGATCACGTCAACAAGGGCGACGTCCTCGCCCGTCTCGATCCCGCCGAGCAACAGGCTGATGTCGATGCTGCGACGGCGGCAGTGGCTTCCGCGGAAGCCCAGCTGCGCGTGGCGAAGGCAACGTTCGAGCGACAGAAAGCGCTGATCGCAAGCGGCTTCACCACCCGGACCGTTTACGACCAGGCCCAGGAAGGTCTGCGAACCGCAGAGGGTGTGCTGGAGGCGGCCAGGGCGCAGCTGGGTACCTCGCGCGATGCGCTCGGATATACCATCCTGCGTGCTGAAGCGGACGGCGTCATTACCGCGCGAAGTATCGAGGTCGGCCAGGTCGTTCCGGCTGCCCAACCCGTGTTCTCGCTCGCGCAGGACGGGGAGCGGGATGCGGTCTTCGAGGTCTACGAATCAGTTTTCCTGGGCCAGACCGACAGCCGCCGCGTGACGCTGGCGCTGGTCTCCGATCCCAGCGTGGCAGCAACGGGTGAGGTGAGGGAGATTTCACCGGCCATCGACGCGAAGAGCTCCACGATCCGCGTCAAGGTGTCCATCGAGAACCCGCCGGCTCAGATGACGCTGGGCAGCGCCGTCTCGGGAACGGTCAAGGCGAAAGCTCAGAAGGAGATCACCTTGCCCTGGAGCGCGCTGATGGCCGCGGGCAGCAGGCCTGCCGTCTGGACCGTCGACCCGAAAACGCAGACAGCGTCGCTGAAGCCGGTCACGGTCGGCGCCTATGAAGCCGGTCAGGTGCTGATCAAGGGGGGCCTCGAGCCCGGCGAGCGCGTCGTCGTCGACGGCGGCAAGCTTCTGAGCCTGGGCCAGTCGGTCACTGAGGAGGGAGGTCGGTCATGAAGCGACAGGTCATGATGATCGCCGGCACGCTCGCGGCGGCCTCGTTGCTCACCGGCTGTCAGCAGGAGACGAACGCGCCGGAGCCCGTGCGCCCCGTGCTCTCAATGCTGGCCAAGCCCGACAACAATGACAGCACGCTTGCCGTCGGCACGGTCGAGCCGCGCTACAAGACCAATCTTGGTTTTCGCGTACTCGGACGGCTGACTTCGCGCCCGGTCTACGTTGGCGACATCGTCAGCGAAGGGCAAATCATCGGGACGATCGATCCCACCGCACTCGATCTCGCCGTTCGCGCGGCCAAAGCTCAGCTTGCGAAGGCCGAGGCGCAGCTTGCGACGACCAAGGCCACGGAGGAGCGGCAACGCGCGCTCATCACCAGCGATGCGACCACCAGGCAGACGCTGGACAATGCCGAGCAGGCCCGCGCCGGCGCCGAAGCAAGCGTCGCGCAGGAGCAGGCGAACCTGACCAAGGCGATCGAGCAACTCGGCTATGCCCAGATCAAGGCCGACTTCGGCGGCGTCGTCACCGCCGTCGGCGCGGAAGTCGGCCAGGTGGTCTCGCCCGGTCAAACCGTGGTGACGGTCGCGCGCCCGGACATTCGCGAGGCGGTCGTCGATATCGGGGAAGACCTGCCCGTGCCGCTCGAAGTTGGTCTCCCGTTCAGCGTCAGCCTGCAGCTCCTCCCCACCGTTCAGGTCGAGGGCAGGATGCGCGAAATCGCGCCGCAGGCCGATGCGGTGACGCGGCTGCGACGCGTCCGGATTGCGCTCGACAACCCGCCCGAAAGCTTCCGTCTCGGCGCGACCGTCACGGCAAAGCTCGGCAAGGACCAAGCCAAGGTCTTGCGCTTGCCGTTGTCGGCGGTGCTCGCGAAGGACGGGACTGATTTCGTCTGGGTGGTCGATAAGGCCACCAACACCGTCTCACTGCAGAAGATCGATGGTGTCACCGAACAGGCGGGTATCCGCGTCACCGGCGGGCTTGCCGCAGGCACCCGCGTCGTCACCGCCGGAATTCACAGCCTCAAGCCGGGACAGCACGTCCGCATCGAACAGGATCAAGAGCCATGAAGTCGTTCAACCTTTCTGACTGGGCGCTCGGCCATCGCTCCCTCGTCTGGTATTTCATGATCGCCTTCATGGCGGCCGGCTTGTTTGCCTATCTCCAGTTGGGGCGCCAGGAAGACCCTGATTTCACGATCAAGACCATGGTGATCCAGGCGCAATGGCCCGGCGCCTCGCCCGAGGAGATGACGCGCCAGGTCACCGATCGGATCGAGAAGAAGCTGGAGGAACTCGAATCGCTCGACTACACCAAGAGCGTGACGGTCGCGGGCCAGACCACCGTCTTCGTGTACCTGCGCGATTCGACCAAGGCGGCCGACGTCAAGCCGACGTGGGTGCGCGTCCGCAACATGATTGCAGACATCAAAGGCGATTTCCCGCAAGGTGTGATCGGACCCGGCTTCAACGACCGTTTTGGCGACGTGTTCGGCAATGTCTATGCCTTCACGAGCGACGGCTTGAGCCAGCGACAGCTCCGCGACCAGGTCGAGGACATCCGGGCCAAGGTGCTGACGGTGCCCGATGTCGGTAAGGTCGACATTCTCGGCGCGCAGGATGAGGTGATTTATCTCGAGTTTTCTACCCGCAAGATCGCTGCCCTCGGCCTCGATGTCCACGCCATCATGAATTCGCTGCAGGGCCAGAACGCGGTGGCGCCCTCCGGCGTGTTCCAGGAGGGGCCGGAGCGGATCAGTGTCCGCGTGAATGGCCAGTTCACATCGGAGGCTAGCCTCAAGGCGGTCAATCTCCGCATCAACGATCGCTTCTTCCCGCTGACCGATGTTGCGACCATCGCGCGCGGCTACGCCGATCCGCCGTCGACGCTGTTCAGATACAACGGTCAGCCCGCCATTGCGCTCGCGATCGGCATGAAGTCCGGTGCCAACCTGCTCCAGTTCGGCGAGGCGCTGAAGGAGGAGATGACGAAGATCGTCGCCGACCTGCCGATCGGCGTCGGGGTCCACCTCGTTGCCGACCAGCCCGTCGTGGTCGAGCATGCCGTTTCGGGCTTTACCGAAGCGCTGTTCGAGGCCGTGATCATCGTGCTCGGTATCAGCTTCCTGAGCCTGGGCTTGCGGGCGGGGCTCGTGGTCGCCATCGCTATTCCGCTCGTGCTCGCGATCACCTTCGTCGTGATGGCCTATTGCGGCATCTCGCTGCAACGCATTTCGCTGGGGGCCCTGATCATCGCGCTTGGCCTCTTGGTCGACGACGCCATGATCGCGGTCGAGATGATGGTGGCGCGGCTTGAGATCGGCGATCCCTCGGAGAAGGCGGCAACCCACGTCTATACCTCGACCGCATTCCCGATGCTGACTGGAACGCTTGTCACCGTGGCCGGCTTCATCCCGATCGGGCTCAACAGCAGCAACGCCGGCGAGTTCACCTTCACCTTATTCGTGGTGATCGCGGTATCTCTGATCGTCTCTTGGATCGTGGCCGTCTTGTTCACGCCGCTTCTCGGTGTCACCATCCTGCCGGCCAAAATGAAGGGACATCACGAGCAGAAGGGCCGCCTGGCGCAGATGTTCGCACGCCTGCTCCTGTTCTGCATGTATCACCGCTGGAGCACCGTCGCCGTGACGGCCGGCGCGTTCCTTCTCGCCCTGTTCGGCTTGCAGTTCGTGCAACAGCAGTTCTTCCCCTCGTCCGACCGTGCCGAGCTGGTGATCGACTGGAACCTGCCGCAGAACGCTTCGATCACCGAGACCAACACGCAGATGGCGCGCTTCGAGCGCGAGCAGTTGCAGGGCAATAATTCGGTCGAGCACTGGTCCAGCTATGTCGGCACTGGTGCGCCGCGCTTCGTGCTGTCGTTCGACGTGCAGACCGCCAACACCTGGTTCGGTCAGCAGGTGATCGTGACCAAGGGCGGCATCGCCGCGCGCGACAAGCTCAAGTCGCAGTTCGAGGACTATTTGAGAAAGACGTTCCCGGGCACCGACACCTACGTCAAGCTGCTCGAGGTCGGCCCTCCCGTCGGCCGTCCGGTGCAATACCGCCTGAGCGGTCCCGACATCGCCGAGGTCCGCGACCTCTCGCAGAAGCTTGCAGGCGTCATTCGCAGCAGTCCCGACCTCGGCAACGTGGTGTTCGACTGGATGGAGCCGGCGCGCGTCGTCAAGGTCGATGTGCTCCAAGACAAGGCGCGTCAGCTCGGCGTCACCTCGGAAGACATCGCCACCACCCTGAACTCGGTGCTGCAGGGCTCGTCGGTCACGCAGGTGCGCGACAGCATCTATCTCGTCAATGTCACCGGACGAGCGACCGCGCGGGAACGCGCCTCGATCGACACGCTGCGCGATCTCCAGATGACCGGGCTCGGCGGCCAATCGGTGCCGCTCGGGGCCGTCGCCAATCTGCGCTACGAGCTGGAGCAGCCCACGATCTGGCGCCGCGCGCGGATTCCGACCATCACGCTGAAAGCCGCCGTCGTCAGCAACGTTCAGCCGAAGACGGTCGTCGACCAGCTCGCGCCGAAGGTGGCGGAATTTACCAAGCAGCTTCCTGCGGGCTACGCGATCAAGATCGGCGGCTCAGTGGAGGAGAGCGCCAAGAGCCAGGGGCCGATCGTCGCGGTTGTGCCGTTGATGCTGTTCGTCATGGCGACCGTGCTGATGGTACAGCTGCAGAGCTTTTCGCGCCTGTTCCTGGTGTTCGCGGTCGCGCCGCTCGCGTTGATCGGCGTGGTCATGGCCATGCTGCCAAGCGGCGCGCCGCTGGGCTTCGTCGCCATCCTCGGCGTGCTTGCCCTCATCGGCATCTTGGTCCGAAACTCCGTGATCCTGATCGTGCAGATTGAAAATCTCAAGAAAGAAGGCAGGCCGGCCTGGGATGCCGTGGTAGAGGCAACCGAGCATCGCATGCGACCGATCCTGCTCACGGCCGCCGCCGCAAGTCTCGCGCTCATTCCGATCGCGCGCGAGATTTTCTGGGGGCCGATGGCCTACGCCATGATGGGCGGCATCATCGTCGGCACGCTGCTGACGCTGCTGTTCCTGCCGGCGCTGTATGTTGCCTGGTTTCGCATTCACCCCGATCACGGCGGTCAAACATCGACGGAGGAGCCGGCCGTGCCTGTGCACGACACTCCCGTGCACGGCGCGCCTCATGAACACGCTCGCGAGTCGCAGCCGACTCCCATCCCTGAAACGCAGTCTTGAGAAACAGCAACACCATGTCACGCACGACCATTCTGATGTTAACCCTTGGCACGATTCTCGGCACCGCGATGCTATCGCCACCTGCGGCGTTTGGACAATTCCCGCCGCCGCCTCCAATGGCCGGGCCTCCGCCAATCGCAGCCGGCGGGCCGCCGCTGGCTGCGGGGGGCCCCCCGGCATTCGCGGCTCGCCCTCCGATGGGGCTTGGCGGTGCACCACGTGCCGGCCTCGGTGGTCCGGCGCCTCGTCTCGATGCCGGACCTGGGCCGCGCGGTGCTCTCGCAGAGGGCGGGCGGGGCGGACCGGCGCTTGCGAACGCCACGCGCGCCACATCGGTGACCTACAACCGGTTCGGAAGCTACGGCCGGTACGGTGGGTCACGGTACGGCTATCGCGCGGCTTATGCAGCGAGCGCTTACGCCGGCGCCGCTGCGGGCTATGCCTATGGACGCGGCTACTCTTCCGAGGGCGACTGCTACTACGCCTACAGTCGCCACCGACGCGTTCTGGTTTGCGATTAACAATCAGTAGCAGGTGATTTTGGACCGGGCGAGCTCCAACGGCATGCCCATCACCTTCAATCTAGGAGAAGACAATGAACAAGCGACTGATAGCGACTATCGCCGGCTGCGCCTGCCTTGCCGCCGCGACGGCCGCCGAAGCACGAACCTCTTACGATGGCCCCTGGGATCTACTCTTCGTTACACAGCGCGGAAATTGCGATCCGAGCTACAGCTTTTCGGTGAACATCAGCTTCGCGGGGGGCTTTTGCTGAGGTGAATATCCTCATCGACAAAATCTCGCCTTCAGTGGATTGCAGGTCCATAAAGACCGGCCACTACACTGACGCCAATCGTTATGAGAACGATGCCGGAGATCGTCCCGAAGAGATAGTCCCGCTCGCGCAAGAACACGATCAGCATCAAGATAACGCGTAGGATCGGGAGCAGGATGATGAGCGCGATGCCTTTCCCGACGATGCTCGTGCCCAGCGTCATGGTATGCCCATGCGGGACGATGCATCGGCCGAAGAGGGCAACGATCATCCCGAGCGCGGTCACGCCCGACGCGAGCCAGATACCGTATTTGAGCTGCCGTGCAAGGAGCCGATCCATCCTGCGGGTTTCATCGAGCGCCTTGTCGTCCGCGATCATGCGGCCTTTCCGAACAACTCGATGTGGAAGGCAGAGAGCAGCATCTGCGCCGCAAGGGCTATAAGCACTACAACAAACAGGGCCCTCACTTTTTCATTTGAGACTCGCATCAAGATGCGGGCTCCGACGACTGATCCCAGAACCGACCCCAAGGCGACGGGACCGGCAATGGCGGGAACGATGGAGCCTCGTATGAAGTATGCCCCCGCGCTGGCAGAAGCGGTCACCCCTATCATGAAATTGGAGGTTGCCGAGGACACCTTGATCGGCAGGCGGAGGGCGGTGTCCATCGCAGGGATCTTGAGTACGCCGCTGCCAATCCCAAGCAGCGCCGAGATAAGACCGGCACCGTACATCAGGAACATTCCTCGGGGCAGCTGTCGTACCTGGTAGGTGACGCTACGGCCGAGCACATGGTCGGGATAGCTCGCGTGGAGTCGAAGTTTGTCCGCCCAATTGCCGGGCGGGTCGGCAATGCTGATACCGACCGGATCGCTGCGCCGGGCGAGCATCTGATGCGCCGATACCAGCAACACCACAGCGAACAGGCCGTAAAGGAAGGACACCGGGACGAGCCCGACAAAGAACACGCCCGTGAGAGCCCCGAGCGTCGTCGTAGTCTCCAGCACGATGGCGAGGCGAACGTTGGTGAGTCCTCGCTCAAGGAAGGATGCAGCGCTGCCGCAGGAGCAGGCGATCACCGAGACGATGCTTGCGCCGATGGCAGTGCGGAGGTCCACGCCGCCGAACAGGGTAAGGATGGGTACAATGAAGATGCCGCTGGCCATGCCGAGCATGCCGCCCAGCGCGCTCGCGCCAAACGACATGACGAACAGCCAGGATCCAAAGCCTGCATCCATGTCAGGCATCTCTGGTTTGCGTTGAGGTCCTCGTGCGTCGGGCAAGGCGCGTCACGAACCGGATCAGATCGCCGCGATAGTGTAACCGCTCATAGTCGACGGGCCGATTGCCGGTGGTGTAGGACGTGCGCTCGATGAGGAAGATCGGACTGCCGGTCGGCACTTGAAGCGCCTCGGCAGCGACAGCGTCGGCCGCGGCCGCTTCCAGCTTGTATTCAGCTTCGACCAGAGGCGTATCGTACTTCTCCTCCAAAAGTGCAAAGACCGGTTCGGCCTCAAGGTCGTTTCCCGCGACCTTCTCGCCTAAGCCGCGAGGCAAGTAAGTCTCGTCGAAGGATATGACTACACTGTCGGCTAGGCGAACACGCTGGAGCCTGAACACTAGCGTCCCAACTGGCAAGGCAAGGTGGCGTGCGACGGTTTCGTCGGCTGCCACAATGCGCTGGTCGAGCAAGCTGGTGCTCGGCGTTCGCCCCAATGCCTGCATGTCTTCGACGAAACCGGTTAGCTCGGTCAGCTCCTGCATGATCTTCGGTTGGGTGACGAAAGTGCCCTTGCCCCGCCTGATCTCGACGAGCCCGCGCTCGATCAGGTTCTGGATCGCCTTCCGCACCGTCGGGCGACTGACCTTGAATCGGTCAATTAGGCTTTCCTCGGGCGGCAATTGAGTTCCGGGCGGCAGGCTGCCGTCAGCGATGCCGGCCGCCAGAGCGGACGCGACACTTTCGTAAAGGGGCATAGGCGACATAACGTCATCGTGACGTCATGACCTCTTGATGTCAAGCCCAGCTCGCGGTAAATTCTCGTCATACCACGGCGTCCACACAGCCGGATTTAGATCAATGGAATCAATGAGCTATGTTAAGGAGAGGCCGCGAACTGATCAGCTGTTCGGCGATCGCCCGCTGGGCTCCGATCCCGCTGCGCCTGATTGTTGGATATGGCTTCATGGAACACGGCTTCGCCAAGGCGGCGAGGGGCTTCGATGCATTCCCCGCCATCCTGCAGGCGATGGGCCTTCCCGCGCCTCATTTGCTGGGCTGGCTCACCATCGCGGTGGAGATCCTGGGCGGGCTGGCTGTACTGCTTGGTGCACTGGTGCCTCTCGCCAGTATCCCGATGGCGATCGTTCTTTTGACCGCGATGTTCACCGTGCACCTTCCGTATGGCTTCAGCTCAATCAAGCTTCAGGCAATAACGGCCGCGGGCGCGCAGTTCGGGCCGCCGGGTTATGAAACCGATCTCCTTTACCTCGCTTGCCTGGCGGCTCTCGTCTTGGGCGGACCCGGACCGCTTTCTATCGACCGCCTTCTGGCGGATCGCACAAGTGAAGCGGCATCAACTCCAAACTCGATCGCGACGTGCAATGTATCGGGACAGTAGACGCAGGACCGCGCAGACGGAGAAGCGACACGTAAGGCGTCCGCAATTCGGCTCAAAGGCTTTCTCGGTTGGCGAATATGAGGAGAAGCGAACATGATCTCTGCGGCATTTCCGTACCAAAAGCAGCGGCGGCGGGTCCTCGGCAGCGAGATGGCGTACGTGGAGGTGGGAGAGGGCGACCCGATCGTGCTGCTGCACGGCAATCCCACCTCGTCGTACCTCTGGCGCAACGTGTTGCCGCACCTGCAGCCACGAGGCCGCTGCATTGCCCCCGACCTGATCGGCATGGGCGACTCCGACAAGCTGCCTGACAGTGGCCCCGGCTCGTATCGCTTCGTCGAGCACCGCCGCTACCTCGACGCCCTGCTCGAGGCCCTGGATGTGCGCGAGCGGGTCACCTTGGTCGTCCATGACTGGGGTTCGGCCCTCGGCTTCGACTGGGCCAACCGCCACCGCGAGGCCGTGAAGGGTATCGCGTACATGGAGGCGATCGTGGGGCCGCAGTACTGGGATCACTGGGACAAGTTCGGAATGCGTTCCGCCTTGCAAGGGCTGCGTTCCGAGCAAGGCGAGACGATGGTCCTGCAAGACAACTTTTTCATCGAGAAGATCCTGCCGGGGGCTATCCTGCGCACCCTCTCCGCCGAGGAGATGGCGGAGTACCGACGGCCGTTCGCCGAGCCCGGCGAGGGGCGACGGCCGACGCTGACGTGGCCCCGGCAGATCCCCATTGAGGGCGAGCCCGCCGACGTGGCTGCGATCGTGAACGCCTACGCGGACTGGCTGGCGGCGAGCAATGTGCCTAAGCTGTTCTTGAGGGCAGAGCCCGGTGGTATCCTCGCCCACGGCCCGGTTCTCAACTTGGCCCGCAGCTTCCCAGCGCAGACCGAGGTGACGATCTCGGGGCTCCATTTCGTCCAGGAAGATTCGCCGCACGAGATCGGACGGGCCGTCGCTGATTGGATGGCGAAGTTATAGAGTGCAATTACCTGGAGATCGTCGGACTCCGAACGATCATCGATGCCTCGGGTCCTGCACTTCGAAGAGATCGCCGCAGCCGCGGTGGCGCTCTCCGAGCCCGAGTTCCGAGTGCTCGATCAGGTCTCGCCAGCACGCTCAGGCAAACATGAGCGCGTTCCGGCGTAACGGCTGCTCGCGGCCAACTTATCTGGCCATCATCAAACTTCCAACCCGAATACGCTTGGCCGGCGCCGACGCCAACCGTGACCTAGAAATCAGGCTCAGATGCCCTACCGACCTCGCTTACTTGCCATCCTTGCCGGAGCGGCCGGGAGCGCAATCGCGATCGGAAACATGGAGGCGTTCTCTATTGAGAGCACATTTCCGCTCTTCGCGGTTCCATTCGCGACATCGATCGTGACGGTATTGGGCTCACCAAAAGCAGAACCGGCACAACCCCGTGCCCTTGTCGGCGGTCATCTTATCTCCACGCTGGTTGGGCTACTGGTTGTGAAATTGTGCGGTCCAGCGCCGTGGGCCGCCGCCATCGCAGTTGGTTTGGCAATGATCGCAATGCATCTGACCGGCACATTTCACCCGCCCGCCGGCATCGATCCGCTGGTTGTTGTCGTCGACAACATGTCCTGGAGCTTTCTGGTCGTGCCGGTTGGCATCGGCGCCATGCTGCTCGCGACGTTTGCTTTTGCTTGGAACAATGTCCTCACGGGACGCGCCAATGAAGGCCATGTCTGGCCGATCCGGTGGTGGTGACCTTTCATACGCCTTATTGCGGTTGGCCGGGGAAAAGGTGTGCCAATGGCCGCGCCGCAGATACGCACCAAACAGTTCGTGCTCGATGGCGAGGCCGTGCTGCTCGGCGTCGATGGCATCAGCGACTTCGCCGGGCTGCACTCACGTAAGCACGACGACGAGGTCCAATTCTATGCGTTCGATGTCCTGACAGCTGAGCGCGAGGACTACCGCAAGCTGCCCCAACCCTGCCGCCGGTGATGACGCCGCAACCGGCTTCGGTCATTGCGTGACTTGATCTAGTTCTCTCGCTCCCGGTGGGTGAGTTTATAGCCCGGAGCGGGCAAACCAAGCGGTGTGTACAGATAGCTGACGACCAGCGACGGGACGCCACGGCTCGCGATTTCAATCAGCCTGCCGTGATCTGGATTGTCCTTAATATCCTCCAGTGATGTGAGCAATGCCTTTGTTTGTGATCTGATTGAGCAGCCGGGTCCGGGGCGAGTGGCGGTTCGAGCGGTTCGTCGAGCGGAGCAGGCGGGACGGGTTCGAGCTCTGGCGCAGCCGGTGGAGGAGATGCGGGCTCGGCAGGCCAAATGTCGCCGAAGAACAAGAGGTGAGATCGACGCGGTCCCGCAGCTAGGGCGTGTACTCATTGAGCGACTGGCCGAATGATGTTCGCTCAACCCCCAACAGCGGCGAAAGAGCGGACATTGCCCGAGGTCGCAGAAGGGCCATGTGTGGACCAATACGGCAGGTCTGGCCACAGATGCTGAGCACGCTTCTTCGCCCCCAACCACGATCGGCCCCGCCGCAGCGTTATCTCGCAAGTGTCGCCTTGTAGGACCGGTTGAAATGGACACAATATGCTCGCTTCGGGATCGAGGAGGATGCCATGCCCGAAGCACCAAGCGACATTGATTATACGGTTGATGTAAGCAGACACGAGACGATGCTCCGTGCGAACACACCCAAAGGAGAGGAATTTCTCGGCGGCGCTGACCTTACAATGTCCAATGAGGAAGCGCATACATTCATACAGGATGCCCGCGCAGCAGGGCTGACGGTCAAATCGTTTTTCTAGCAGCTTCGCAAACAGACGCTCGGCTTCGTCGATATTTTCAAGGCTTCGGAAAGTGAAAGTAACCGGCCCCGGCGGCCCGCGCGTTAGTCGGGGCTGTTTATCGTTAGAGCAACAACGCCAGGACCACGCACGCCGCGGCAATGCACATCGCCAGTACGAATATCACTATGACCATATCGCCTCGGTCGGGTTGGCAGCCGAACCATGCAATGTTACCGCAGTGGGAACTGCTGATCGCCCTGCGCTCGCGATCAGCCCATGCTCCCCGGCATGAAGCATCTGACGCCAACGGAAGCGCCGTTCAGATAGTAGGGCCAGACCATCGCGCGACCAGCGCGGTTCGGTCCATCCACGACAGCGTCGTTCGGAACATCAACCCACTCGCCATCAATGCGCACGCGATAGTGACCATCCTTAGTTTCCCAATCGGCGTCATCAACGCGCTTCGCATCACTGCCATCGCAGCAGGGCCCTTTGCCGCTGTGCAAGCTCTCATACCAACTGCTCAACTCAGGGTGCTGATAATCGTGGGCGCGGGCGTGACCGATTGTAGAAATCGGCGGCAGGACGGCGAATACAATAAGTGTTGCATGCCAAATGTGATTGTTCATCTCACACCCAATCCCGGAATCTCTCTGTGCAAGGAAATTCATCCATCCGCATCAACATGCGAAGCTGTCTCAGCTCGCCGCTGGTAGTCGTCAGCGAGGGCCTTAAGCTGAGCCGCAATCGCTGAGTCGGTCATGGTTTTGGCGGCGCGGAGCAAAGTCTGTGCTATCTCTAAATATTCCTTGCCTCGTCGTGAGTTCTGGGCCGTCATCAAGCCCTCGTGCGGTTCTCGGGCAGCTGGTCGAAGGCGATTTGGAGCCAGCTCACCCAATTGCGGTCACTTTCCCGGCGAGTTCTGAAGCGATCGACGCACTTCTTGGAACAAAGCGGGGTTCGCCACGAGTAGTGCCGGACGAGACCAAACTTGCCATCACACACTGCGCATCGCGCGGCACCGCCAGATCTAAGATTATCGGAGCAATGGGGCATCGTAGTCTCCTCTTGGTACTATCGTCGCTGTTCGTCGATCATCCTTTTCCACCGTCGCACTGCATGGGCCTGTGCGCTTTTCCTACGCGTGCAACTTAGGACGATCGCGGTCAGCCGCTCAATTGAACGTAGGTAATGCGCCTGCCATCCAAAGCGGCCAGGGAATGATACGAAGGTTTAGAGAGCGCGCCCCTAAAGCCGACCACTTCCGCAACGGGTCAATCGCGTCGGTTTGGCCGGACTACGGCGACTACCGGTCTACCCCGGTTAACGGACATTCTCAGGTAGGCGGACATGTCTCAAAGGGGCCAAGGGACTAAACCGCTCGCGCGGTAGGCCGCTGCGGCAAACAGGGTGGCCAAGCCGATAGCGCCAAGGGGCGTCCTGTC